>NZ_JBPCUJ010000019.1:0-51907 GCF_051011215.1 Lutimonas sp. | reverse complement strand
ACCGCAAGAAAAGCAGGGTTGAATCGTTCAACATGTCCTACCTGACCTTTGACCCCGTTGTTCTTTATAAGATCCCTTAATTTCTCTGCTTCGGAAACCGTATTGGTGATTGGTTTCTCAATAAAGATGTGTTTACCGCTGTCTATTGCCAGAGAAGCACATTCAAAATGATTCAAGGTTGGGGTAACAATGTCGACAACATCAACTTCTTGAATAAGTTGTTCAACTGAATCGAAGCTCTTGTATCCAAATTCTTTTGCAACCTGTGTAGCGTGATTTTTGTCTGGGTCATAAAAACCAACTAGATCATAATCATTGGATTCATTCAGTAAACGCAAGTGTATTTTCCCTAAATGTCCTGCTCCAAGTACTCCGGCCCTTAGCATATTGAATTTTTTTCAAAAGTACGAAATAGGGCAAATAATCAAAACGAGAAATCACTATTATTTTCACTAGAAGTCAACAAAATTTACTAGAAATCAACAAAATAATCACTCGCTGACAACTACGGCCAGTTTTTTGCCATCAGGACTAACTGCAAGTCTGCTAAAATCAGTCATAGGTATGTCAGTTTCTATTTTAACCGGGATCCACTCTTTTGATTCTCCAGGAGTGAATTGGAATATGCCTGTTTCATTACCCATTATAATTTTGCCTTTTAGACTCCAGGCAAGATCCTGTGAATTGGGTAAGGGATCTGTTATGTAGACCTGCTCACTGTTCGAAGGGTCTATGGCATAGATTTCAGGAGATCCATGTTCTAAACTTATATAACTCATTTTGTTTGAGAATGAAGAAGAAGATGTCGGAATGTTCTGTAAAGATCTTCCAATGTTCTTAGCGATAGGATATCTTATCTTGAATTTAAAATTGCTTACCTGAAGAGTTTCGATATCATCTATTACAAAAGTAGCCAAGGTTTTTTCGTTGATCCATAAATAATAGCCAACTTTCAAATTCGGAATCAACACCAAAGGTTCTTTGTTTTTGTAGGCGTATTTATACAGATATTGACTGCCATCCTGATTGAGTCTGACACAGGTGAAGTATTTTTTCTTGCCTGGGTAGGAGGTTGGAGAATACTCACTATCAGGCGTATTTGTGACCCAGGATCTATATCCCTCCTGAAAATTATATTTGGCAACGTCTGTTTGCCCATCTCTTTCAGATGTGAAAAAAAGAGAAAGACCATCTTCTGAAAAAGCCGGTTGATTGTCATAGCCGTCATTGTTAGAGACATTGACGGGATTATTCAAAAGTATCAATGAGTCGTTTTCAACCAGATCAAAAACATAGATCTCACTCGGTTCTTGTGCATATAGACATGCACAACAAAACAACATCAAAATTGAGGGGTGAACTTTGAGTGTCATGAACAAATAATTAAGCTATTTCTAATCAAATATAGGTTTTATTGGAATCAAAAAAAAATCTCCAAATCACTTCGAAGATTTTATTTTTGGCAACTGAGCGTAAATTTTTAAAAACAATATTTATTGTTTTCTATAACGATTTTCGCAATTTGTTTTCTCAATTGAATCGGATTTGGCATGTTGGCGTATTTGGTGAATCTCTTCAGACCCATCAGCATCATTCTTTGTTCATCGCCTTCTGCAAAATAAAGAATGGCCTCCTTGCCTTTGTCAGATACAATATTAACCGCATTGTATAAGTTCAATTTAGCCATCGCCAGTTGGCCTGAAGCCTCGCCTTCAGAAGACAAGTCTGCCACTTTTTCGGCTTTGAGCAATGCGCTTTCAGCCATATAGATCTCAATAAGGACTTCCGCTGCAGCAAGTATGAGCTGTTGATGCTTTTCAAGTTCCATACCATAGGTTTCCACGGCTTTTCCAGCAATCATGAGAAATGCTTTTTTTAACTTTTCAAGCAGTTCTTTTTCTTCAGAAAGGAGCTCAGAATAATCCTTTGCTTCAAACGAAGGAATACTCATTAGGCTTTTTCCTACTTCCATAGCAGGGGTCATCAAATCGATTTCTCCTCGCATGGCTTTTTTCAATAACATGCCAATTGTGAGAAGTCGATTAATCTCATTTGTACCCTCGTAGATTCGGGTAATTCTGGCATCTCTCCAGGCAGCTTCCATCGGAGTTTCTTTAGAGAATCCCATGCCGCCAAAAATCTGTATTCCTTCATCCGTAACAAATTGGGAGGTTTCTGAACCATAAACTTTAAGAATAGCTGCTTCAATGGCATATTCGCTAAAGGCTTCCAATTCCGCGTCCTGATGTGTTTTACCAGATTCTAACAAAGCATCAATATAGTTTTGAATGTCTTTAGCTGCTCTGTAGGAACCTGCGTCAATTACAAAGGTTCTGGTGCTCATCTCAGCCAACTTGGCCTGGATGGCTCCAAAGTTTGATATCGGTTGTTTGAATTGAATTCTTTCATTTGCATAACGGGTAGCCTCGGTTAAAGTCCTTCGACTCGCATCCAGACAAGCAGCAGCAAGTTTAATTCGACCGACATTCAATGAATTCAGCGCAATTTTGAACCCTTGACCTCTGTCAGCAAGCATGTTTTCAACAGGTATCACTGTATCATTGAAGAACACCTGACGGGTAGAGGAGGAGGTTATACCTAATTTTTTCTCTTCTTCACCGAAACTTACTCCATTGGGATTGTCTTTGTCGTATTCCAAAAGGAATCCCGTGATATTCTTATCATCTTCAATTCGAGCAAAAACGATGAATATCTCTGCGAAACCGGCATTGGAGATCCACATTTTCTGTCCATTGATCAAATAGTTCTTTCCATCTTCAGATAAAGTGGCCGTGGTCTTACCTGAATTTGCGTCACTACCTGCACCGGGTTCGGTAAGACAATAGGCTCCGAATTTATCACCCGCAGTGAGTATTGGAAGGTGTTTTTCTTTCTGTTCTTCGGTACCGTAAAGAAATATAGGCATTGTACCGATTCCAGTATGAGCTCCATAGGCTGTTGCAAGGGAACCTGTAGCTGCAGATATGTAGTCTGTGACCAGCATAGTTGAAACAAAACCCATTCCAATTCCGCCGTATTTTTCAGGTATGGAAACTCCCAGAAAGCCCATTTCTCCCGCTTTGCGCATTAACTCTTCTGTTAAAGCGTAATCTTTTTCTTCAAAACGCTCTTTAACCGGCCAGACCTCACGATCAATAAATTCAATGACGGCCTCTTTCATCATCTTTTGTTCTTCGGTAAACTCTTCTGTAATAAAGATTTCGTCCTTACTAACGTTTCTAACAAGAAACTCACCTCCTTTTATCGCTTTACTCATAGTATCATTGTTCATTATATTCTATTATTTTAAGAATTCATATACCCCTGCTGCACCTTGTCCGGTACCAACGCACATTGTGACTAAACCATATTTGTTTTTTCTTCTTCTCATTTCATTGAACAGCTGTACCGACAATTTCGCACCGGTGCATCCCAAAGGGTGTCCTAGAGAAATAGCTCCACCATTAACATTAACCCTTTCCGGATCAAGACCTAATTCTCGAATTACTGCAAGGGATTGAGAAGCAAAAGCCTCGTTTAATTCCACCAATTCTATTTCATCGAGTTTCAAACCGGCATGTGACAAAGCTTTTGGCACTGCTTTTACAGGTCCTATACCCATAATGCGCGGATCAACACCTACTGCCGCATAAGAAACCATTCGTGCTATAGGTTCAAGCTTCAATTCTTTTACCATTTCCTCACTCATAACAAGAACGAATGCGGCTCCGTCACTCATTTGTGAGGAATTCCCTGCAGTTACACTGCCTTGATTCGCAAATACCGGTCTTAGTTTTGATAGCGCCTCGACGCTGGTTCCTTTCCTGGGCCCCTCATCAGCATCTACAGTATAATTTTTCGCTTCTCTTTTTCCTTCTGCATTTAGACCGACCTGTTCAACAGTTATAGGAACGATATCATCCTTAAAAAGTCCTTCCTCCTGTGCCTTAAGTGCCTTCATGTGTGAATTGAATGAAAACTCATCCTGGTCACTACGACTTACTTTATATTGTTCAGCCACTGCCTCAGCAGTAAGTCCCATACCCCAGTAGTAATCTTCATGTCCCTCTTTAGAGGCTTTGTAATTAGGCACCGGCCTGTATCCTCCCATAGGAATATAGCTCATGCTTTCTACACCACCTGCTATAATGCAATCGGCCATGCCAGCTGCAATTTTTGCGGATGCAATACTTATGGTTTCAAGCCCTGAGGCACAATATCTGTTAACCGTCATTCCGGCAACAGTGTCTGTTTTCAAGCCCATGAGTGAAATCAATCTACCCATATTCAAGCCTTGTTCTGCTTCAGGCATGGCATTTCCAACGATCACATCATCGATCCTGTTTTTGTCAAACTCAGGAAGACTTTGGAGCAAATAATCAATCGTCTCGGCTGCCAATTCATCCGGTCTTTTGAACCGAAAAGTTCCTCTGGGAGCCTTTCCGACGGCGGTTCTGTATCCTTTAACTATATATGCTGTTCTCATAATTTAATTTCTTAGTGGTTTACCCGTTTTTAGAGTGTGCTCAATTCTTTCTAAAGTTTTCCTTTCAGTCAACAAGGATAAAATGGCTTCTCTTTCCAAATCAAGCAGGTATTGCTCACTTACATAAGTAGGTTCAGAGAGATCGCCTCCCGCCATTATATAGCCAAGTTTGTTGGCTATTTTCTTGTCGTGCTCTGAGGCGTATTTTCCATGATATAAACTATCTGTTCCTACCAGGAACATTCCAAGCGCCTGTTGTCCTACAACTTTTACCTTTTGCGGAGCTGGTTGGGTATACCCATCTTCGAGCATTTGAATGGCATAGCGTTTTGCCGTTGCAATTTGTCTATCAGCATTAACCACGATCAGATCCTTATCTTTTTTAAAGTATCCCATGTCGAAAGCTTCAACGGCCGATGTAGCAACCTTTGCCATGGCGATATTAATAAAGGCATCCCTGAGTCGATTCAGCTGAACATCGTCTTTGACCCAAAGGTCAGAAACTCTTTTTGTCATTTCTTTTGTGCCTGCACCAGCAGGTATGATTCCCACACCAAATTCGACAAGTCCAGTATATGTCTCAGCAGCGGCAATTACTTTGTCAGCGTGCATACTCATTTCGCATGCACCTCCGAATGTCATCCCGCGAGGAGTGATCAGGGTAGGAACAGAGCTGTATCTCAGTCTCATAACCGTATCCTGAAATAATTTAGTGGCCATTGCCAACTCATCGTACTCTTGCTCAATAGCCAGCATGAAGGCCATTGCAAGATTTGCTCCAACTGAAAAATTTGCTGCCTGATTTCCTAGAATCACCGCTTCATATTCCTGTTCGGCAAGGTCAATACCTTTATTTATAGCTTGAAGAACTCCACCTCCAATTGTATTCATTTTAGACTGAAATTCAACGTTTAAGACTCCATCACCTAAATGTTGAATTGAAGCCTCATTGTTGGACCATACCGTTGTCGCTTCTCTTATATTGTCAAGAATAATAAACGCATCCTGGCCAGGTACTTTATGCAGTTTGCCTGATTGCAGGTCATAATAAAACTTAGATCCCTGTTCGATGGAATAAAAGGAGCTATTGCCATTCGCCAACATTTCAGTGACCCATTTATTCGGACTGTAACCAGCTTCTTCCATCATTTTAATACCGGCTTCCACACCGATGGCGTCCCAAATTTGGAAGGGTCCATGTTCCCAGCCGAATCCAGCTTTCATGGCATCGTCAATTCTGAAGAGTTCATCAGATATTTCCGGAATTCTGTTAGAGGCATAGGCAAATATGGCCGAAAGCGATTTTCTGAAAAACTCACCAGCCTTGTCTTTGCCCTTTACCAGTATTTTGAATCGATCGATTACTTTTTCGACAGTTTTGGTATTCCCTAAGGTGGCAAATGAAACTTTATTGGCCTTGCGATACTCCAAGGTATCCAGGTCTAACACAAGAATTTCTTTTTTCCCCTTGCTGTCGACATTTTTCTTGTAGAACCCTTGTTTAGATTTACTTCCCAACCAATTGTTTTCAAGCATGGTGTTTATAAAGTCCGGGATTTGAAAGCTCTCATGCATTTCATCATCAGGAGCATTTTGAGCAACTCCGTTAGCTGTGTGCACCAAGGTATCAAGCCCGACCACATCAATGGTTCTAAAAGTGGCTGATTTAGGACGACCAATCAGCGGCCCTGTCAATTTATCAACTTCTTCTACCGTGAGCCCCATCTCTTTCACAATATGAAAAAGACTCATGATTCCAAATACACCGATACGATTTCCTATAAAGGCAGGGGTATCTTTGGCGAGTACAGCAGTTTTACCCAGGAATTTCTCGCCGTAAACCATCAGAAAGTCTGTAACTTCCTGTGCACAGTTAGGACCTGGCACAACTTCAAATAGCTTCAAATATCTAGGGGGATTGAAAAAATGAGTAACGGCAAAGTGTTTTTGAAAATCTTCACTTCTACCTTCATTCATAAATTTTATAGGAATACCTGAGGTATTCGAAGTAATTAAACTTCCTTTTTTTCGATGTTTTTCAATTTTCTCGAAAACCAGCTTTTTGATATCAAGTCTTTCGACAACAACTTCAATTACCCAGTCAGCATCCTTTATATCTGCAATATTATCGTCTAGATTCCCGGTTGTAATTCGAGAGGCAAAAGCCTGATTATAGATGGGGGACGGTTTGGACTTTAAGGCAGCTTTCAAACTGTCATTTACCAGTCTATTCCGTACTTTCGGACTTTCGAGGGTTAATTTTGCCGCTGTTTCGGCTTTTGTCAATTCGCGAGGTACAATATCGAGCAGTAATACTTCCACTCCGATATTAGCAAAATGACAGGCAATTCCAGAACCCATGATCCCGGAGCCAATCACTGCTACCTTATTAATATGCCTTTTTTTCATTAGATGTAATTATTGCTTAGTTCTTAATCGTTAAATATGGATTTTTGACAAATCAGATCATTGATCAAATCGGTAACTTCAAAAAAATGTTCAATTTTTTCGGGATCAATATGTTCTTTCACCGTCTGATTGAATTTGTAAACCGAGGATTTAGAGATTTCTCTTTTCTCAATACCTAATGGTGTCAGTTTGATAAAAACACCTCGACCATCTTCCGGATTCCTTTCTCTGAATATCAATCCTTTTTCTTCCATACTGTTTAAAGTCCTGGACAAGCTTGTCGCTTCCATACCCATGGACGGACCTAAAGCAGTAGAGGGTGTGCCATTCTCTACATCAATGTAGAGTAGAGCCATTGCCATGGCCATGGTACTCTCATGTTTGGCGGCTTGCTCATTATACGTCTTCGCAACGGCCTGCCAGGTGGCTCTTAATGCATGATCAATCGTTTTTTCTTTTTGCATATGCCAAATATAATAAAAAATACTATGCATGCATAGTATTTAAAAAATAATTTTACTTTTTAAAAATAAATATTGTAAATTGATGACTCAACTACAGAAGAACCATTCAAAACTCATTTTTATGAAAATACGCGAATTAATAGGGAAAATTACACTGCAAGAGAATATCAGTCCGATTGAAAGGAATAAGGTTAGTGGCACTTTTGTTATCCACATTCCAAACCCATTGGCCTCCTATTATAGTCGTTTTACAGAGGTAAACAGACCTAACTCTATTGTGTTGGTAACAAAAAATCCGGTATCGTTTGAAAGTATCTTAAGAGCCTCCAAAATAATCAACGAAAAAGAGAATTTAGGTTTAAACGGTGCCAAATGTGAAGTCGTTATTGGAAGTAAAAAATATTACGGTATTCGTGTTATGGGAATTGATCGTTATACAAATATTGATAAGGTGCAACAGGCTTACAAGGCTCAGGGTTTTGATTTTCATAAAAGCACTCGGCTGGCGAAAGGAACTGATGCCATTATTACCGTCAATAAATTTTTTAATGTCCTGGATATTGAAGATAGCGTTTATCAATCACCAAATAATAAGGATCGGTATTATTTTGAAGTTCCACGATACATGGACTGGGAAGAGTTCAGGAATATAACGTTTGATATCAAAAACAATATTTCCATTACGAATTATGATATTGCGAAAGGAATTCTTTATGAGCAGGATGGAATAACAGATATTCTAAGGGTCTTAAAACCCAATATATCAATTGATATGGTGAAGAAGATTCGTGAAAAATACTTAGATCGACTTAGCTAGATAATTTAATCCTTTTTTCGGCGTTCATTTTACTATATTTGAAATCTTAATTTTCACCTATGGATCAAATTTTAGTGGCCGAAAACATTGAAAAAAATTTCGGGTCCTTTAGAGCTTTGAACAAAATCTCCCTAGAGGTTCCCAAAGGCAGTATCTTCGGTTTATTAGGTCCTAACGGAGCAGGTAAAACCACGTTTATCAGGATTATTAACCAAATTACCATGCCCGATCAGGGTAAAGTATTTTTCGATGGTAATCCCCTGGCTCCTGATGACGTACATCATATTGGATATCTTCCAGAAGAAAGAGGTTTGTACAAAAGAATGAAAATTGGGGAACAGGCACTTTATTTAGCCCAGTTAAAGGGGATGTCTAAGGCAGAAGCCAGAAAAAAACTCAAGTATTGGTTCGAAAAATTTGAAATTGGACCCTGGTGGAATAAAAAAGTAGAAGAGTTGTCTAAAGGGATGGCCCAGAAACTTCAATTTATTATCACCGTCCTTCACGAACCAAAACTTTTAATCTTCGATGAGCCTTTTAGCGGTTTTGATCCGATCAATGCTAATTTGATCAAAGATGAAATACTTCATTTAAGAGATCAGGGAGCCACCATTATTTTTTCCACCCACAGAATGGAATCTGTTGAAGAATTATGCGAATACATCGCTTTAATTCATCAATCGAATAAGGTTTTGGATGGAAAATTGCTGGATATCAAGAAGAAATTCAAAACAAACACCTTTGAAGTAGGACTCTCGACCCTGGATAAGCTATCCTTAGAAGCAGATCTTAAGATGAAATTTAATGTAAGTAAGGCACGTTTTAAAACGCTGGATGATGATCTTAAGTTGAATATTAGATTGAATAATGGCAGCACTTCTTCAGATCTCATTAAATATCTGAATAGCAGAGCTTCGATTACACATTATAAGGAGGTCATTCCAAGTGTGAATGATATTTTTATTGAAACCGTTCATCAGAACTCTTAGTCAAATACGTATAATAAGCGCATGAATAAGTTAAAACTAATCATTGAAAGAGAGTTTCTGGCCAAGGTCAGAAATCGAACTTTTATAGTAATGACATTCCTGAGTCCTCTTCTGATGATTGGAATGATAGCACTGGTAACAATATTGACCAAGAATAGTTTTGATAAAAAAGGTACCGTAGCCTTTGTGGATGCTTCTGGTTTGTTCAGTCCTGAGGATTTTGCCAAAGACAAATCGATTACATTTGAAAATTTGACCGACATTGGTATAGAGAAGGCCAAAATCATCGTGCGGGAATCATCTCAGGAGGGCCTATTATATATACCGGAAGGTAAGGATTTGGATAAGATTGCAAAGAATATCCAATTTTTTTCAGAAGACTCACCAAGTATGATCACCATTTCTTCATTGGAATCTATTTTAGATAAAAAATTAGAGAATGAAAAGATGAAAGAGCTGGGGATTGATCTTCAAAAACTTGAAGAAGCGAAGGTTGATATCGATATTAGAATGTCAAACTTTAGTGGGATTAAATCTTCCAAGTTGATCAACGGAATAAAGATTGGTATCGGTATGGGAGCCGGGTATTTGATTATGATGTTTATCATCATTTACGGAGCCATGGTGATGCGCTCCGTTATAGAAGAAAAAACGAGCAGGATTATTGAGGTGATTATTTCTTCAGTAAAGCCTTTTCAATTGATGCTTGGAAAGATATTGGGTACGGCAGCAGCAGGATTAACTCAGTTTGTTATCTGGGGCTTGCTCATGGTGTTAATTTTTGTGGGAAGTTCCTATTTTTTTGGTGTTGACTTGCATCAAAATGGGGTAGGGCCAAATCAGTTAGGAGTCGAGCAACTCGATCGAATCGCTCAGAACGAAACACAGTTAGTATTTAATGAATTGATGAGCTTACCTCTTGTTAGTACCTTCATTTATTTTATACTCTACTTCTTATTGGGATATTTATTATACAGTTCTTTGTATGCCGCGATCGGAGCTGCCGTTGATAATGAGACAGATACACAACAGTTTATGTTACCAATTATGCTGCCATTGATGCTGGGCGTCTATATTGGCTTTGCTACTGTGATCAATGATCCACACGGTACTGTTGCCACTGTATTTTCTCTGGTGCCTTTTACTTCTCCAATTGTTATGTTAATGAGAATACCTTTTGGTGTTCCTTGGTGGCAGATTTTAATATCTTTGACTTTGTTGGTGTTGAGTTTTCTTGCCGTGGTATGGGTAGCAGCAAAAATCTATCGTGTTGGTATATTGATGTATGGAAAAAAAATAAATTATAAAGAATTAATGAAGTGGATTCGTTATTAACCACTTTTTAAATAAGCGTAGTAAGATGTCTAGAATTTTAATTGTTGAGGATGAAGATGCGATCAGAAGAGTTTTGATCAAGATTATAAAAAATGAAAACACTTCCTTTGTTGTCGAAGAGGCGGCTGATGGGGAAGAGGGGCTGGCTAAGATTGAGGCGGCCGATTTTGACCTTGTACTGTGCGATATAAAAATGCCCAAAATGGATGGGGTGGAAGTGCTGGAGAAAGTACAGGCCATTAAACCAGAAATCCCTTTTATCATGATATCGGGTCATGGAGAACTTGAAACGGCTGTAGAATCAATGCGTCTGGGTGCATTTGATTATATCTCCAAACCACCGGATCTGAATCGTTTATTGAATGCGATCAGAAATGCCTTGGACCGCAAAAAACTGGTGGTTGAAAATAAAAGGTTGAAGAAAAAAGTAGATAAGAATTATGAAATGATCGGGGAAAGTGAAGAGACGACCCGAATTAAAGGAATCATAGAAAAAGTAGCTCCCACTGAAGCCAGAGTTTTAATTACGGGAGAAAATGGAACCGGAAAAGAATTGGTAGCGCATTGGTTACATCAAAAAAGTGAACGTTCCAAAAATCCGATGATAGAAGTGAATTGTGCAGCGATTCCTTCAGAATTAATTGAAAGTGAGCTGTTTGGTCATGTAAAAGGGTCTTTCACCGGAGCGAATAAAGACAGGGCAGGGAAGTTTGAAGCGGCCAATGGAGGCACTATTTTTCTGGATGAGATCGGAGATATGAGTTTATCTGCTCAAGCGAAGGTTTTAAGAGCCCTGCAGGAGAATAAGGTAAGTCGCGTGGGAAGTGACAAAGATATTAAAGTAGATGTCAGAGTAATTGCCGCGACCAATAAAAATTTGAAAAGAGAAATCGCAAAGGGAAGGTTTAGAGAAGATTTATACCACCGTCTGGCGGTGATTTTAATAAATGTACCATCTCTTAATGAAAGGGTAGCCGACATTCCACTATTGATTGAACATTTTACCGAAATTATAGCAGCGCAACAGGGAAATGCGGTTAGAAAGTTTTCGGAAGGAGCGATCAATCTTTTGAAAACGTATAAATGGACCGGTAATATTAGAGAATTAAGAAATGTAATAGAAAGATTGACTATTCTAGGTGAAGAAGAAATCACAGAGAATGATGTCCAGTTATTTGCGAACAAATAAACTGGAACGGTTAATTTTTAATTCATTTTATTTCCAGTCCGTCCTCTTTTGTATTCATGTAAGAGGCGTTTGTTAAAATTCATCTCCGCCTGGTACAGTTTAAATAGTTGCAAGGGATTTAAAATTTCTGAGAGGGCATCGTACATTTCCACTTTGGTTTCAATGGCTTCATTTTCCGCGGTAAGCATGGTTTCCAGGAATTCTGAAGCTTCTTCTTCACTAAGTGCATCAGTTCCACCCAACTCTTTGACCCTAGACCGTTCCTTTTTCATTGTCATCACCTTGAGCTCAAATATTTTCTTGTCATACTTATTATAAACAGGCCAGAAAACCTCCGCTTCCTCACTACTCAAATCGAGTTGTTCGGTGATATAAGCAGTTTTATACGCCTTGATTCTTTCTTTCCCTTTAGCCTGGGCCATGAGTCCTGTTGTAAGGAATAATGCCAAGCATAGTGTTATAAATACCTTATTCATTGCTTTAGTTTTCTAAAATTAAACTCTCAATATCAACAAAATCCAAATAATAATTTACAGCATCTTCTGCATATATATTCTGTTCTAACTCAATATCATCAAATGCTTCGGCAATCTCGTAGGTGTCAAAATAAACCAGATCATCTGCCACCCAATCGGCAATTTCATCATTTTGCAGCGTTACCTGGTCCGGGTAAAGGCTGGTTTCTCCACTATTGAAATACTTGATACCAAAAAAGAGAAGGATAGAGGCCGCAATAGAAAGTGAAATCAGTCTTAATTTCCGCACTTTTGGACTATATGTTTTGGGGTCCTCTTTGTTAAAATTCAAATCAGTGTTTTCAAAATATCCCTCAGGGACTTTGAACCCATGTTCCTTTTTTAGTCCTGATGAGCCTTCATTTCTAAAGATGCTTATATTCTTTAAGTGGGTCGTTTTTTTATCCGTATCTGTATTTGAAATCTTTTCAAACAGCCTTGATTCAAAATTTTCAAAATAGCCATCAGGCACCTTGAAATCAGGAGAATTTGATTTCTTAGTCTTGTCTATATTTTTGTTTCTTTTGTCCATGTTGTTTAGTTCATGAGATACGATTCTATTTTCTTTCTTGCATGATGATAGGACGCCTTTAAGGCCCCTGTTGAGGTGTCAAGAATCTCAGACATATCCTCATATTTCATTTCGTCAAAATACCTCAAATTAAACACTAGTTGTTGTTTTTGAGGCAAGGTGGCTATTGCTTTCTGTAACTTTAATTGAATTTCATCTCCATCAAAAAATGGATCATCCGCCAGGTTTTCAGCTCTTTGCTCACCTAATTCTTGAATATCCAGGCCAACTTGTTTTGCTTTTTTATTTAAGCAATTCATAGATTCATTCGTAGCGATTCGATACATCCAAGAAAACAACTTACTTTCACCCTTAAAACCATCGATATGTTTAAATACTTTTAAGAAGGTGTTTTGTAAAACATCATCTGCATCTTCATGGTTTAATACGATTTTACGAATGTGCCAGTACAAGCGTTCCTTGTGGGTTGACACCAGCTCACGGAATGAAGCCTCTCTCGTAGAGGGATCCTTCAGGTTTACAATAAGAGCTTCTTCGTCCAGCACTCAATATTTATAGATTAAGACCCTAAAATCAGTTAAAGGTTTAAAGTTCAGTAAAAAAAATTAAAAAAAAGTTGAAAAGGCCTAAAATCTCATGGCTACCTTTAGATTGAGTACCCGGCCTGTCAGGTAATTAGGGATGGCAACATACCTGTTGGAAGAAACATCTTTTACCCATGTATTGGAAATGGTGTTTTGATTGTCAAACATGTTGAAAAGCTCTAACCCTGCCGATAATTGTTTGAAACTTCGTTGCCATTTGGCTTTGGGCGGGTTGTTAAAATCGACAAAAACATAGGAAATCCCAATATCAGATCTGAAATATGCGGGCAATCTGTTTTGATAATCATAGGGGTCCGCATAAGAGGGGGAACCTCCTGGTACGCCCGTATTGTAAACAAGGTTCAAGTACATTTTTAAACTTGGTACCGAAGGCACATAATCCTGAAATAGCAACGCAAACTTCAGTCTTTGGTCAGTTGGTCTTGAAATATACCCTCTATTCTCTATATTTTCTTCTGTTTGCAAATACCCAACACTAAACCAGGACTCAGTTCCTGGTACAAATTGCCCATGAAGCCTCAAGTCTACACCTGCTGCATAGGCAACAGCATTATTTTTGGCTCTGTATCGGATTTTAACATTATCAATTGTAAATGGATTTACATCGGTTAAATTCTTATAATAGACTTCACTGATCAATTTAAAAGGCCTGCCCCACATGGCGAAACTATAATCGTGACCTATGACAATATGCACAGACTTTTGAGCTTTTACTTCGGGATGCACTGTTCCTATGGAATCTCTAAGTTCCCTGTAAAACGGAGGTTGGTAGTACAAGCCTCCTGAAACTCTGAACAGCATATCACTATCCCAATCAGGTTTAATGGCGAATTGCCCTCTGGGACTCACAACAGTATGGTTGTCAGATTGAAGTCCGACGCCACTTATTTCCCAATGCTGGGCTCTCACCCCTAAATTGTACCAAACGGTATGGTCTTTAATATTCGATTTCTTGCTCCATTGAGCGAATCCTGACAATCGCTGAATGGTAACGTCATTAGTGGCATTGACGTTAATATAGGGCTCAATTGGTCCTGTAAAAGGTTCATATGGTTCGTCATTACCAGGCAGTAAGTGAGGTGGGCGAAGCGAAAAGCCTGAGGAATCAATGACCTGCCATTCATTGATCCTGTCCTTGATATTTTCATGCTGATACTTGGCTCCAAACTCAAAGAGGTGGCTGCCTTTTCTCCAATCCGCTTTTAAGCGAATATTACTGATCTGAGCTTTTAAATTGTTTCTGGCATGGTCCAACTGTGAGCCTATCGACTGTAAAAAATCAGTATCACCAAAATCTTCAGAGCCAAAATTAGCGTCAACTTCACCCAGACCATAAGAGGAGAGAATATCGTAGTATTCCTGCTCTTTAGTGTTGTAAGAAGATGCCGTTAAAGAAACGGAAAGGTTTTCCGAAAACTGATAATTTCCTTTGAGTGCTGCAAAAAGAGTTTCGTAACGATCCTCCTCTTTGCCCTGATAATTCACCACAAGACTCATAGGGTTGGTTAGGGTACCAAAATTCGTTTGTCTTGAAATAGGGGTGAAGTCATAATTATTGATGGAATAGCTGCCTAGAAAATCTAAAGAAAATTTCTCCGTAAAATCATAGGATAAATAGGTTTGAATATCTGTGAAATTTGGATTGAAATTGGCATTTACATCATTGCTGTTGAGAAAAAGACTGTTATTTCTATAACGGGCTCCCACCAGTGCTTTAAATTTTTCATCCTTAGACAAACCTTCCACAGATAGTGAAGCGCCTAAAAAACTTGCTTCGAAACTAGCGCCAAAACGAGAAGGCTTTCGATAGGTGATGTCCAGCACTGACGAGAGTTTGTCTCCGTACTTGGCTTGGAATCCTCCTGCAGAAAAATCAACATTCTGCGTTAATTCAGGATTTACAAAACTAAGTCCTTCCTGTTGACCTGATCGAACAAGAAAGGGTCTGTAAATCTCTATCCCATTCACATAGACAAGATTCTCCTCAAAACTTCCACCCCTTACATTGTATTGGGTACTCAATTCATTGTTAAAATTCACGCCTGGCAGTGTTTTTAGCACACTTTCAATTCCTTGGTTTGCACTGGGGATAAGTCTGGCAGTTTCACTGCTGACAGTAACAATTCCTTCCGTGCTGGCCCTGGGGTCAATAATAATTACTTCATCAATGGATTCTGTTTTGCGGTATAGCCTTGGAGAAAAATAAAGTGTTTTACCTCTGTTAACCCGAAAAGATTTTGAAAAACTATTATAAGCTACATGGCCGTACCTTACCGTCACATTTTTTCCGGCTGGAATAATTATTTCATAGGCACCTTTTTCATCAGTGACGGTTCCTAAATTCCCTATACTAACCGTGGCATTTTCAATAGGCCTGTTAATGCTATCCAATACCTTACCCTTGATGGTAGCCTTTTGCCCTGTGAGCAACTGTGTCGAAAGACTGAAAAGAAAAATAATTAGAAACTTTGCTTTCAAGGGATTATCAAGGTTTAATTCTTCTTGTTGAATGTGGTTGTAAATGTAGTGGAATTATTTACATTATCAGTGACTACAACTTTTAATTTATGAAGTGTTCCTTCCAGCTTTTTATCACTGAAATCATAGGTTAAAATACCTGTTTTTGGATTAAAGGCCATACGAATCCATGCACCATCTATTTCCCCTCGGTAAGATTTTATGCCGGAGCCCTTGTCATGAATTTTAACCCTCAGTCTTGAAAATTTTGTCAGCCATTGCTCATTTTTAAAGCCCATTGCTTTAATTGTAGGCTTCACATTATCAGACATTAAGGTGTATTCACCTAAATTTTTACTTACTGTATAGAGTAGGTTATCTTTTCGTTTTGTGCTGACATAATAAAGCTTTCCATACCTGTTTTTTTTAGCAATATGCAAGGTTTTTAATTCCTCTTCTGTATAGTTTGATATATCAAAGTTTAGTCTAAAACTTTTATGCACTGGGACGCTGCTATTGTGTAGTTGAACCATCCCATCTTTGTTCGAATAATCAAAATAAAAATCTTCGTAAAAAATATTCTTGGGAAAACTAACGCTCACCAGGGAGTCAGCAATTTTGTTAATCTGGTCTGCTTTAAAAAAATAGGCAGTTTTTTTAATCTCTTTAGGGGTAATAATCGAATCCTTTTTCCCTTTTATTGGAATGATCAGTCTCGTTTTATTGCCTTCAAAATCTTTAGCAATAATGGAAACAGTGTACTCAAGACTGTCTTTAACATTGATATACCCTCTGTTCTCAAGTTTTTTATAAAGACTTAAATTATTCATGTCATGCTCCACATAACACTTCTGAACGCGTTGCTTTAGTTTGCTGAGTCTTTCATAGTCAATATACGAATTGATAAAGCGGGATTCATCGAAGGAAAATTTATTCACCACAAACTGAAAAACATTTTCACCGTTCACATTCATTTCCAAGGAATAGAGACCGTTTCTATTCAAGGCTCCGTCCAAACGATCATAGGCATTAATTCCAAAACCAATTTCGCCATGAGCATAAATCGTATTGGCTAAAAGATCTCCGTCATATTGCCTGCTAAAAACCAATTGTACAATTTTTGAGGACTGATTGACCTGCGAATCAGCATTACGCGAATATGCAAAGGCATTTTGAACAGTTGGATTTTTATGATCAGGAACCGTTATCCCGAATAGCATAGGATTTAAGATATTGGATTTGACATCTCTTATTTCGTAATGGAGATGCGGTCCTCCTGAACTTCCGGAATTTCCGCTGAGCGCAATAAGTTCACCCTGCGAAACTTTCAATTCATCTTTTTTAGGATACAGTCTGATAGAGTAGGATTCTTTTTCATATTGCTTTTTGCGCACATAAGCATCAATTTCAGGAGAGAATTTTTGTAGATGCCCATACACGGTTGTGAATCCATTGGGGTGGGTTATATAGAGCGCGTTCCCATAGCCCCATAGTGACACATTTATTCTCGAAACATATCCATCTGCCGAAGAAACCACTTTATGACCTTCTACTTGTTTAGTTTTAATGTCAAGGCCGGCATGAAAATGATTCGTTCTCAACTCTCCAAATGTACCCGAAAGCACCAGAGGGATTTCCAGTGGATTTGTAAAATAATCATTGGGAAATTCACTTTGAGAATGAATGAGATTTACAAGTCCGAGAAACAAAAAGATGAATAATTTTTTGCGCATAATTGCGCTAAATTAGTAATAAGAGATGATACAAAAAAATGAATATTTTAATTGATTATGATTCAATTATTTGTCTAACTTTTTGGGGATTTATCGCAAAATAGTTGTTTTATAGAAGCAACTATGTTAAATTTGTTGCAATTGTTTGATTCTTTGGGTTGATGAATAAATTATTTGAAATAGTGAACAATTTGGAAGCAAAGCTTTCTAAGATTTTGGGCCAATACACTATCGTTCAACAAGAAAATTTAAAGTTGTTGCAACAAAAAAATAATCTTCAGCAACAGTTGAGTAAGCAACAGGAAGTTATTGATGCATTAGAGAATAAATATGAATCATTACGAGTTGCAAACACCATTGTAGGCAGCAAAGAAGACAAACATGCGACAAAGCTTAAAATAAATACATTGATTCGTGAAATAGATAAATGTATTGTTCAGTTAAGTGATTAGAAAATAGAATGAATAGTAATCTGAAGATAAAAGTTACCGTAGCTGATAGAGTATATCCGCTCACCATTAGGGATGCCAGGGAGGAAGAAGGAATTCGGAAGGCCGTGAAGCAAATCAATGAAATGGTAAAACAATTTGAACAGAATTATGAAGTAAGAGATAAACAAGATGTGTTGGCCATGTGTGCCTTGCAGCTTGCCTCTCAAAAAGAGGTTAAAAATGTTAATGAAAGTCAAGATTCGAAAGAAATCGAGTCCAAATTATTGGAATTGAGTCAGTTATTGGACTCACATCTTGCATAAGTTCTTTTAAAGAAAACAATTTACTGCCTACATTAGTTATTTGTTTGTTAAACTCAACACTATCAATTTAAAAAGGATGAGTTTTTAAAGTGAAAGCGTGCCTAATTAAGTGATTTACTCACTTTAAAATTGGATACTTGACCTTTAAGTTAGTCCTAAACTTGTTAAAATGGAGTTTTAAAAACCGTAACCGATGTAGGCTTTTTTTATATATATATTATGATAGCAACAACAATAAGTATAGCAATTGTGGCCTTGATATTGGGCTATTTTATTGCCAAAGTTTTAGAAAAGAAAAAGGCTTCTTCTACGATTAAAAATGTGAGAGAGCAGTCAGCTACTATTTTAAAGGAGGCTAAAATTGAAGCAGATGGAATTAAAAAAGATAAGATCTTACAGGCAAAGGAAAGATTTATTGAATTGAAATCAGAGCATGAGAAAGTGATCATTTCCAGGGATAAGAAGATCAATGATGCTGAGAAAAGAATTCGAGATAAAGAATCAAAAGTTTCACAGGAATTAGATAAGAATAAGAAAATAAATAGTTCTGTTGAGGAGCGAAATAAACAACTTCAGCACCGCTTGGAACATATTGACAAAAAGAAAACAGAAATTGATAAACTTCATAAAAGGCAGGTAGAACAGTTGGAAACTCTTTCCGGCATGTCAGCTACTGAAGCCAAAAAAGAATTGGTCGAAACCTTAAAAGAAGAAGCAAAAAGTGATGCGATGGCATTTATGCAAAGCACCTTGGAAGAAGCAAAGATGGGAGCGCAGCAAGAGGCTAAGAAGATTGTGCTAAATACGATTCAGCGCATTGGTGTAGAACAAACGATAGATAATTGTGTTTCTGTATTTAACCTGGAGAACGATGATGTTAAAGGAAGAATTATTGGTAGAGAGGGGCGAAATATAAGGGCTATTGAATCGACAACAGGGGTAGAAATCATTGTGGATGATACACCCGAAGCAATTATTTTATCATGCTTTGATCCGGTTAGACGTGAAATTGCAAGACTTTCATTGCATAAGCTTGTTACAGATGGTAGAATACACCCTGCGAGAATTGAAGAAGTAGTTGCAAAAACGACCAAAGAGATCAATGAGGAGATTATTGAAGTTGGTAAGCGTGCTGTTATTGATTTAGGAATTCATGGCTTGCATCCTGAACTTATTAAGACAGTTGGAAGGATGAAGTACCGATCTTCTTATGGTCAAAATTTATTACAACACTCAAGAGAAGTGGCAAATCTTTGTGCCGTGATGGCTTCAGAACTGGGGTTAAACCCGAAGATTGCGAAAAGAGCCGGGTTGTTGCATGACATAGGTAAAGTGCCAGATACCGATACGGAACTTCCACATGCGATTTTAGGAATGCAATGGGCAGAGAAATACAATGAGAAAGCAGATGTTTGCAACGCTATTGGAGCACATCATGACGAAGTTGAAATGAAATCGTTATATGCGCCAATTATCCAGGTATGCGATGCTATTTCTGGTGCGAGACCAGGTGCCAGAAGGCAGGTGGTTGATTCTTACATTCAGAGATTGAAAGAGCTGGAGGATGTTGCATTTTCATTCAATGGAGTTCAAAAAGCTTATGCTATTCAGGCGGGAAGAGAACTTCGTGTGATTGTTGAAAGTGAAAAAGTGGATGATACCAAAGCAGCGGAATTGTCTTTTAATATCACTCAGAAAATTCAGAATGATATGACCTATCCAGGTCAGGTTAAAGTTACTGTAATTAGAGAGACCAGGGTCGTGAATGTAGCCAAATAAGCTTTTTGACTGCTAATGATCGTCTTTTAAAATGGGTACTTTTTCTTCAATTAGGTCTACAGGTTTTGTCACAGTTTTAGGCGCTTTGAATCTGTAGCCGAAATAAACACTGAATTCATGTTTGGTGGGTATAATGTGTAACCTGCTGGATGTGAATTTTTCATTGGTAAACCTATTCTTATAATTGGCTCCAAAAAATATCTTATTTCCGTTATAGCCGCCTCCGAAACCGTAGCTAAAAGTTAAAAATGAATCGCTGTAGCTCCTGTCTGTTTTTCCTTCAGGTGAGTTTATATGGGTCGTGTAAAAATCAACCCCGGCAGCCGGAATCCCGAAGGCATTTGCAAACCAATAGTCTTTTAGAACAAAAGTGTAATAATAGCCTAATTGTAAGGATAAATTGATGCCCTCATATTCGTTGTAATAATCTCGATACGTAATTTCATCATCCCCGTCCAGATTTTTGATTTTATCGGTGCCTGATATAGAATAAAAATTATATGAGATCCCCGGCATGAACGAGCCAGCACTTTTTTTCTGAATTTCTGTTTGAGATTGAATGGCTCTCATGCTATAGTTTTTGTTGAATTTATACACAGAAGATCCAAATAATACATGGGTTGTCAATCCGGGAAACTGGATGTAGTTATTATTCTGATTACCCATATATTGTGTGCTGTTGTCAACATAAAAACCCCGGTAATTATTGTATTCGATTACATGGTTCCAATGGTCAAAAAGCAGCTGTAATTTGAGCCTGAAGGTATCGGTGTCACCTTTCTCTTCTTTTTCAGAATCGGATATTTTTGGTCTGATTCCGATTCTTATCGAAAGAAATTTATAACTAAAAACTACCCCATACCTGAGGTTTAAACTAGGTTTTAGGTTGGCTTCGATACCGTTTTCGATAATATTGAATGAAGCAATTTCATTGCTAACCTCAAGTTTTACATTGAATCGTGTTTTGAAATCAATGATATAGGAATTTGGAATCGTATCATTGGACGTTTCTAATGAATCAACTTTTTCCTGAGCAGATACAGTGTAAATGTTTAATAGCAAGGCGATTGCCACAATTGACAAATGGATAATGTACTTGGTTTTTTTATTGCCTTTCGATTGCAAATTCCTATTTGAATTTTGAATTTATATAGTCATTAATTTCTGCGATGGATTTTATTTCATGAGACGAATTACCGCTTCTGACATAAAACTTTTCTTCTAAATGACCATTTTTGTTTGGGTACTTTAAATATAAAGGCTCTTTTGCTGATATCACTTTAATTTTGCAAATAATTTCACCAGTATGAATAGTTTCGAATTGAGTGCGAATATATTTGCTCACATACTTAACACCCATTAGTTTATGCATTAAGTTTCTGAGATGCACTTCATAATAATCTGCATCCTTTTTCTTTAGTGTCTGAAAATCATTTTCGAGACCTAGGATATTTTTATCATCATCTACACCAATTAATAGAATTCCACCATCCGTATTTCCAAAAGCAGCAATCGTTTTCATAATGACTTTTTCCAATTCAGGATTCACTTTCTCTTGTCTGTAATCCCAGCGTAATGATGATTTGAATTCAAGATATCTGTTCTCTTCTTCTTTTAGTATTTCTTCAACCGAAGGTATTGCAATTCGATTAGGTCGATAGAAAAATCGCTTTCGGATCAATAAGATAATACTGCCAAGCGTGATGAAAGATAATCCGATAAGAAGTAAATATCCCCCATTCATAGTTTCGGTCTGCTGGATTAATTGATCTTCGGGTAGGGTATATAAGTAGTATTGAATGCCACGATCATTGGATAATCTGTTAAAAGAATTCCAGTATGTTTGATTTTTGTATTTAAAGTTGAAGGTTCCTTTGTCAATATTTTTAAAATTGCCAAAATGCCTGTCAATATGAAGTTGAAGACTATCAATCCCTTGAGAGTTTGATGGCTTATCAGAATTTTCACTCTCTGCACTGTTCAAATGTAGTTCCTTACCGGAACTATTCTTAAATGAAAGTCTGGGTTGTAGTTTGTCAGATGAAATTCCGAATTCTTCAAATAGTTCGGCCTTGGAGTATTCTAGAACAACAGCGCTTTGCTTGTTATTTACTAGATATGAATATGCTGCATAAAAAAATGCCTGATCCTCGTCTGGGCTATCCGTATTGACCCGTTCTCTAAGATACCATTTTAACTCGTTATTATGACTTGAAAGATCTTTATACCAATTGGTATTGTAGATAGATTTTTCTATGCTTTCGTACCAGGAACCTATTAATTTATTATTCGCAAAGCGTTGCCATTTCACTACGCCTAATTCAGAAGAGCTATCAATGGCAACTATAAAACTCTTTTCAGTTTTTCTTGCTACCAATTTTGTGTTTCCCTGAAAATAGCCGATTGAATTTAAGGTCTTATTATCTTCAAGAATCTGCAAGAAATAATCTCTGGCCGACACCGAATCTTTTAAACTCAGGGGGTTTTCATAACTTTTTTTTATGCGTGTAATATTATCTTGGATTTTGCGTGTGAAATCATCGAATATTTTATCAAACTTTTCAGATTGATCAGCAAAAGATGCTTCTGCATAGGTCTGATCATTGAAATTGAAAAAATTGAGCGAGACCAGAACTAATCCGCATAAAATCAGAGCTATAGATAAAATGTATTTTCTCATTATAAGTGGGCTGACCGAGTAAATTATTCTTTTAAGAATGCTGATTCAAAAATACATTATTCTTGCAATGAACAGTCAAAAAACGGAAAATTCTATGAGTCTGATGAGCGAACCTTATAACAGGAATCGATAATTCACAGAAACCAAAATTGACTTTCTGTTTCCGATAAGTCCTGCTTCTGATCTAAACATCCAGCGCTTGTTTAATTGAAACTGACCACCAATGGTTCCATTCCATCGTTCTTGAACCTGTTTATCCATACCGTAGCGAATTATGGTACTTCCATCGGCTGCATCGATTCTTTCAACAATAGGAGTTAAAACTTTGTCAGCGACAATCTTCTGCGGAGGGGTAGCTTCATTGTTGTACCAGTCATAATAATTCGTGACCAATTCATCCTTCTTTTCCCAGGTTTCTGGTGGTATGGCATCAATTAATAAAATTTCTCCGCTAGTATCCGAATTCATTTGCATGCTCATTGCGCCACCCCAGATAGCAAAATTTCTTTCTGGTTTATGTTTGAATTTAAATGTATGACCTAGTCTTATTCCCAGCACATTGACTTGTACAGGCTTGTCTAATAAATCAGGCTTGCTCCAGGTAAAGTTCGCATCAACAGAAAACCATACTGGTCCGATTCCTCCAGCTCCCATAATTCCAATACCTGCTGTTCTAAGTCCTTGTTCAACATTTGAATACAGTGGGATCGGCGCTGTAAGATTCACTTCTGTCCGGGATTGGCCACCGCCAAAAATACCATATACATTTAAAAAAGGAAGAATCCAAAGATCCGGTCTTACATTAAATGCATGCGATGTATTGATGTTTTCACCAAATTCAATGAAATCCACATCAGTAAGTGGAATATCTATCTCATCAGTTTTAATTCCTAATTTCATATTATCGAAAATAAGATTCTGTCTTAACCACATATAGTTGGCCATAAGACCAGCAGGATATGGAATATCAAAGCCCTTACGATAAGCTCCTTGACCAAGAATGGGGAAAACATAATTGTATTCAACTTGTTTTAAACTATCAATGTAAGCCTCGTGTTTTGTTTTAATCTTAGTGTTGACATATTGAGCAGACGCCGAAAAATTCCAAAGAATTAAGAATAGGCTCGTTAATAGCACCAATTGGTGTTTCTTGACTAATTTCATAAGTTGTTGTTTTTTTCGGATTCTTTAGCTTCTTTTTTAGCTTCTTTTCTTGCCTCTTTTTTTTCCTTTTTCTGGGCTTTCAAATCTTTTATTTCTTCTTTTTTCTCCTTGCTAAGGCCAATGGGAACATTGAGTTTTAGAAAAAGAGAACTGTTTTTGGTGCCACTTCTATCTTTGTATACGTCAAGGAAGCCATAGTAATACCTAACTCCAATAGTCCACCCTAATCCTTTTAAAAGCCGATAACCTGCGCCAGCAGCTAAACCCATATCGAATCTGTTAATCATATCTCGATTTTCTTCTGAAGCATTAATTTCAATGCCGTCGATATCAGAATAGAATTTAATATGTGCTTTATACGCCAATCCAAATTGAGGACCTATTTCCGCATACATATGATTGTCAAATTTGTATCTTGCTAAGGCAGGAACTAAAAAATAACTTATTGATTGGCTGTATTCACCTTCTTCGTCATGAATGGTAGCTCCCAAGAATTCCAGGTCATCTTCGGTCAATTCATCGAGTCCAAGTTCTGATTTTACCAATACTCCGGTGTTTAAATACCATCGCTCTTTCATTTTTATGTCAAAATAGAATCCTAGATTCCATTTTCTTATATAATCATCAGAATCCATTCCACTGATTTTCGCGTAATTGACACCGCCATCAAGCCCAAATTCAATTTTACCGGAATTTAATTTATCACCTAGCAACAAAGCGATTAAAACTTGGGATTGACTTGTGTAACCTGCGAAAAGAAAAAATAAAAAGAGAATTGCTTTTTTCATTCTATAGGACTGATTTATTTCACAGTATAACCTTTTCCTTCCATACAAGCAGTAAAGGCTTTGTTGTAATCATTGGCAAGTTCTTGTTCTTTGGCTGACGCCGCCTGATCATTGGCTTGTTGCTGTCTTTCGTCTCCAACAACTTTCGAGCGTCTTCCTCTTACACCACCAACAACAGCTCCTATGGCAGCTCCCTTACCTGCATCTCCCGCGATTGCCCCAATGGCAGCACCACCTGCAGCTCCAACTGCAGCGCCTCCTACTGCAGATCCATCGACGGATCGATCTACTTCAGCACCTACAACTTGAGTAGGATTAATGGGATCATAGCCCGTTTGACCTTTGGCCCAATTAAAACAACTCATTTCATCTGCTTCTTGCGTAGCTGCATTTTGATTTTCAGCAGGAAACACATACAATCCTAAACTGCTGCCAATACTTTGAGCTTGTGCTGTTGAAAATCCAATAAATGCAAGAGTCACAAACGCATATATCAATTTATTTTTCATAATAATCTGGTTTTTTTATTTAAGATCTTCAGGGTTGATAAACACATAACCCAACTGTTTCAAGGCATCCGCTTCATTGTAAAAGGTCAGGCTTTTTTTAATCTTGCCATTTTCAATCTGATAGACTGTATTGGCTAAAATGCTGAATGTTTTTTTATCTTTTTTATAGACGATAGTAAGATCCGCCCAGTTTGAAACCCATTCTCCTTCAGGTGTTTTAACGGCAATGTTTTGAGATTTTGAATATGAAATGGTTTCATATAAATTCTCAACGTTGTTTTTCCAATTATCAATTGCCTGAGTCTTCGAAACAGAATCGCCTCTGGAAGGGCCTATACCCAGATATGAATCATCGAGTATGCTGTCCATAGCATCGTAATCCAAGTTCTCAACTGCCTCAATATATTTTTGAATTAAAGCTACATTTTCTTTAGACGGATCATTCGTTCCGCAGGAAGTCATTAATACTCCCAAAGCAATCATTAAAAATAATTTTTTCATTTTGTTTTCTTTAGCATGAAGTCTTAAAAGTACAATTATCTTCAGTAAACTGAAAAAAAAAACAGCTTTATTGTGTGTTCGATCTATGGAGAATCATTTTATCCAAGCTAAAAGAAAACTCACGCACTCTGATAAAATTAAGAAACAGTGACAATCAAAAAAAGCAATCTTTATCAGATGTTTAAATCTGACAGGACTCTTATTTAAACTTATAATAAAAACTCAATATAAACTGAGAGTGGGAAGTATCAGCGTAGCCGAAGTTAATATCAGAATTGTCAGGTACAATGTTTTCTGTAATAAATTCAGCTTGAGAGTCGGTAAAGCCTGTTTCCCAGCGGATGTCGGCTCCAATTTTGCCGAAGTTAAGCCCTAATCCAACCTGGCCTGAAACGGTAAAATCATCGTAATCAACATTTTTGATGCTTTCAGGAGCTGAAAGTTTGGTGTCTATAATATAAGAGAAGTTTGGTCCAAAAAAGAAGCGACCAATTTTTAACACTCTGAAGCCCACTAAAACTGGTAATTCCAGTTTATCCATTTTTAATTTCCCTTTGTCATCACCAAAATCATAACTACTTTCAGTATGTGTATAGATCAACTCGGGTCTGATATATAAAAACAGGGGCAATTTAATTTCTGTAAGTATTCCGAAATGATATCCAACTTCTTCGTTCGAAGAAAAGGTATCAATTATTTCATCACTTGAATCAAGCGCGTAGATATCACCATTTACATTGTAGTTAACACCGCCCTTGATTCCCCAATTTAAAAATTGAGCCTGGGCACTAAAAGACATACAAAAAACAATTACGAGAAGATACAGATTTTTCATAGTGGGGGAATTTAACTGTGAAAATAGAAATTATTTTCTATCTAATACTCTTTTTACAGCGGCAATCACAGCTTTGTCATTGAGATCGTATTTTTCCATAAGTTGAGCCGGTGTACCAGATTCTCCAAAACTATCATTTACTGCCACATATTCCTGAGGAACAGGGTTTTTCAATGATAAGGTACGGGCAACACTTTCACCTAAGCCACCGAGGATATTGTGTTCTTCGGCAGTTACAATACAATTTGTTTTTGCTACAGACTTTAAAATCGCTTCTTCATCCAAAGGCTTGATTGTATGTATATTAATTACTTCGGCACTGATTCCCATGGCCTCTAATTGTTCAGAAGCCTGCAATGCCTCCCAAACCAAGTGACCAGTAGCAACAATGGTTACATCACTTCCTTCTGTTAATTGAATTGCTTTTCCGATTTCAAACTTCTCATCTTCGGGCATAAAAACAGGAACGGCAGGACGACCGAATCTAAGGTAAACAGGTCCTTCATGTTCAGCAATGGCAATGGTGGCAGCTTTTGTCTGATTGTAGTCACATGGATTAATGACCACCATACCGGGTAACATTTTCATCATACCAATGTCTTCCAGGGTCTGGTGTGTGGCACCGTCTTCACCTAAAGTCAAACCAGCATGCGAAGCACAAATTTTTACATTTTTACCAGAATAAGCAATTGATTGTCTGATTTGATCATAGACTCGTGCCGTAGAAAAGTTGGCAAAAGTACCTGTAAATGGAATTTTTCCTCCAATAGTAAGACCAGCTGCAATTCCCATCATATTTGCTTCTGCAATACCAATTTGAAAAAATCTGTCAGGATTTTCCTCAATAAACGTATTCATTTTGAGAGATCCAATAAGATCGGCACAAAGTGCAACTACATTTTCATTGGTTCTTCCTAACTCAGCAAGTCCGGCTCCAAAGCCAGATCTGGTGTCGATTTTTTCTGTAAAAGTATATTTTTTCATTGGTGTTTATGGAAATATCAATTTGTTACAATGCGGCAAAAATAACAATTTAAATTAGTATAAAAATGAATTCATCAGATAATTAAACATTTATATTTTAAGAAGTGCCTCGTAGAACTTTTGCACGGGAAATCCCATGACATTGAAGTAGCTACCGTGAATTTTTTTTATTCCAATATATCCTATCCATTCTTGTATTCCATAACTTCCGGCTTTGTCAAATGGTTCGAAGTTATCAATATAGAAATTGATTTCATCTTGACTCAATTTTTTAAAAATAACCTCGGTGCTATCGGAAAATACGACTTGATTCTTATTTGTTGTCAAGGCTACTGAACTAATAACCTCGTGAACGCTTTCGGAAAGGGAACTCAGCATATGAAAGGCTTCAGCCTTATTTTTTGGTTTTCCAAGTGCCTTGCCATCAAGCCAGACAATGGTGTCCGCCGTAATTAGGATGTCTTTGATTTGAAGGTCGTTTAAAAAAGCAGCGGCTTTTAGCCTGGCCAAGTATTCACTTATTTCTTTTCCTTTTAGTTGAGTTGGGTAAGACTCTTCGATTTCCTTCACGCGAATTTCAAAATCCAATCCTAATTCTTTTAGAAAAAAACTTCTTCTTGGTGATTGAGAGGCGAGAATTAAATTCCTGTTGTGTACTAACTTTTGAAGCATAATTAAACAAGCATAATGGATAACATTCCCAATAGCATGATGATTTTCAATAGACCACTTAATTGGTGATAGTCTTTTTTGGAACTGGCTTTGGTCAGTTTAAAGATAAAATAGAGTAGAGGCAAACATACAAGTAGTAGCAAGTACATGCTTAAATACAAGCTTTTATCAAAAACGAAATAAGATAAATAAGCTAAGGATGCCACAAAGAAAACGGTCACTGAAATGAGAATGGTATTGGTTTTGTCGATTCCCAAAACAATGGGAAATGATTTCGCCTGGATGGCTTTGTCACCCTCAATATCTTCAATATCTTTTACTATCTCGCGTAAAAATGTCAGAAGGAACCCAAACACTCCTATGACCAGGAAAATCCCGAAAACACTTTTTTGTGATTCGAAGTTGTAGTTGTTTGTAGCCGGACCTACATCGAAAACGGCCACCATTAAAATGCAAAACAACACAACTGAAGACACAATAATATTTCCAACTAAAATATTCTTTTTTAAATACTTAGCATATTGATACAAAAGTAAAGATGTAAGTAGGTAAATGATAAAAAAATTAGTGTTTCCTACATGGTAAGACAAATACATTCCTGTAATCAGACCTATAGCATTAAAACCAATAAAGAGGTTTTGCGCCATCATTCTTGTAATTTTTTTATCTACAAATAACTTCTCCGGCTTATTGATGATATCTGCCTTTACATCGTGCATGTCATTCACAATATATCCTGCAATAGCAATAAAACAAGTAGAAATGGCCAGTAAAAAGAAATGAAGATCATCCAGAGCGACCTGAATGTCAAATTGTTCGAAAAGAAAGTACTTAAACAGATACTGTATCAGTAGTATCATTAAAATGTTTTTCCAACGGAAAAATGTGAAGTAATCTTTAAGGGTCATGAATAATTTTTCTTTATTCGGTCGAGTGATTTTTTATTATCTCTATCCTTTAAAACCTGTCTTTTGTCGTAAATTTTCTTTCCTTTGGCAAGCCCTATCTGAAGCTTGGCCCAACCTTTGTCCGTAACAAATAATTTTAAAGGAATGATCGTAAGACCTACGTTTTGAACTTCTTTACGCAATTTTTTCAATTCTTTTTTTTGAAGGAGTAGCTTCCTTTCTCCTTTAGATCGGTGGTTATAAAAACTACCATAACTATATTGCTCAATAAACATATTAATCACGAATAGTTCTCCTTTCTCGTTAAATTCACAAAAACTTTCTGTAATTCTGGCTTTACTTTCTCGAATAGATTTTATTTCTGTACCAGTAAGTTGAATTCCGGCGATATAGGTATCCAAAATTTCATACTCAAATCTTGCTTTTTTATTTTGGATATTGACTTTCTTCTGCATAGGGCAAATCTAAATAAAAAATATGCCAAATTTTAGAAAACAAGCTCAAAATGAATTTTTAAAAAAGGACTTTTGTCGAGATGAATGTGCTTAATTTAATTAAGACCTGTCCATTCAATTTTTATAAAACCCTGTTGCATCAGGCTATTTAACTGCTGATCAGGTAGCTCTCCGGCTTCCACCTCATACATAACAACTAAATTGTTCAATAGTTCAGTTTTCAGCTTCCCTGAATTATCAACTTCAATCTTAGCATTGTAGTCAGATGTTCGGAATAGTGGCACGTGTTCATAAATCATTGGACTGTCAAATTCCGGTCCGGCCATGATGATCGTGGCATCTATATTGTCCGCATTGATATTAAAAACATGGGACCCAATGTCTTTGATGATGATTGTTCCTGAAATTTCTTTAACGTCGTTTGATGTGCAAGAAGAGAATGACAAAATGCAAAGGCATAATGCACAGCTCAAAAAAATCTTTTTCATAACTCCTTATTTTTCGTAGCAATTGTTATTATAGATCTCTATAACGCTAAAGCATAAGGTTTTATTTTATTTAAGTTGATGTTTTTGTTCCAAGTAAAGAATTGTGTTATGGTAGAATGCAATCCTGGCCATCCAGATGCTGCTTTCATTTCAAGGTTCAGTTATTAAATAATCCATAGATTATTATAGCTATCTCAATATGAATGCATTAGGGAGGAGAGTGCTAAAAGACAAGACCTTAATTTAAACCAAAGATGGAATGAGTACGAGAAGTGACTCTTGTATTTTGAAAAGTATGGAAAAGATTGAATCGCAACAATTCAATCTTTTCCTGCTTAATTTATGCTGAATTACGGCTTGCGTTAATATTGCCGAATAAGGATCTGGTAATTATCTTCTCAAACACTTCGAGCGTCTTCTTGTCGGCCTTCGGATCTTTATTGAGTTCCTGAACCTTTTTTAAGGCATATTGCTGTATGGTCAATAACGGAAGGACGATTGATTCACGAACTTCAATAGAGGCCTTGCTTACCGGATAATTTTGCATTAATTCGGATTGATTGCCTAGTTTTAAAACCAATCTTTTAGAAGTGAGGAATTCATCATAGATCAATTTCCAGAAATCGCCAAATTCTGGATCTTTTTCCATGTACCTGGTCAATTCAAAAAATGATTTTTTCATAGACATCATACTATTGTCAATCAGACTTTTAAAGAATTTGGAGTTGTTATAAAAGCTGACAACCTTATCAAAAGACCCGTTATCTTCAAACTTTTGCAAAGCAGTTCCTACCCCGAAAAAGCCAGGAACATTTTGTTTTAACTGACTCCAGGATCCTACAAAAGGAATGGCTCTTAGATCTCCGAAGTTTAATTTGTCAGAATTATTTCTCTTTGATGGTCGGCTGCCAATATTGGTTTTCGCATAATACTTCAGCGTACTCATTTGTTCCAGGTAAGGCAGAAACTTTTCGTGGTTTTTAAACTCACTATAAGCCGAATAACTTAAGTGCGCCAGTTCATCCATGATTTCTTTCTGCTCATCACTTAGCCTGTTTGTCGCACTGTCAAAAAACTCATTACTCACACCAGAACTCATAAGTTGTTCCAGATTGTATTGTGCAGAATCCGTAGTACCAAAATTAGAACTAATGGTTTGTCCTTGAATGGTTAATTGTACCTCTTCATTTTCAATGGTGGGTCCAAGTGATGCATAAAACTGATGGGTTTTTCCACCACCTCTTGCCGGTGGTCCGCCGCGTCCGTCAAAAAATATGGCCTTAATATTATATTTTCTGGATATTTTTGTCAATTCTTCTTTGGCTTTAAAAATGGACCAGTTGGCCATTAAATACCCCCCGTCCTTGGTACCATCAGAAAAACCAAGCATAATGGTTTGCTTGTTATTTCGTTTTTCAAGATGCTTTCTGTATTCTTTATTAGAATACAGTTTTTCCATTACCTCGGCTGAACATAAAAGATCATCTACAGTTTCAAACAAAGGAACAATATCAGCTGTAAGGTCTTCCTGAAATGCGGTTAATTTAAGCATTGCATACACCTGCATCACATTGAGCGCACTTTGATTATTCGATATGATATAGCGATTTGCTCCTTTCTCTCCATTACTGAGCTGGATCTTCTTTAATGCTTCAATAGACCCTAAGGTCTTTACAACCAGTTCATCTTGAAACTGGCTGGAAGTTATACTTCCGGATATGGTAGAAAGAAAGTCAATCTGTTCTGCCTCATTAAGGCTATTATAATTGTCAGGAAAAATTGATGATCCTTCTTTTTCAAGACTGTCAGTAATGTTTGTAAAAACCTGCTGGTGTATTCTGCTGTCCTGTCGAATGTCCAGAGTTGCAAAATAAAAACCAAAAATCCGAATCTTATGAATTAAGTCTTTTAATTCGGTTAGATACAGAGATTGATAATCATTTACAAGAAGGTCTTTAATTTCAAATAGTTTGGTCAGCAACTCATCTTGAGAATAGATGATCTTATCAGGTTCTATAAAACTTCTGTAAAGTTTATCCTCTATCTCTAACACAATATTTGCTACTTTCTTGAAAGTTAATTTCCTTCGAAGTTTTCTAATGTCTCTATAGTAGTTCCTTAAAACGGACTGTCTTAATTTTTTAGCGACCTTTTCTGTAATTTCAGTAGTCACAAAAGGATTCCCATCCCGGTCGCCTCCGGGCCAAAATCCCAGACTAATGAATTCATTCTTAATATCTTTTCCTTCGTAGATGTTACTCTCAATATAATTATAAATAGAACCAGCTGCGTGGTAGAAAATATTTTCTAAATACCAAATCAGATTCGTGGCCTCATCAAGCGGAGTTGGTTTTTCAGCTTTTAAAAAGGGAGTGACACCCAGTTGTGCCAGTAATTTTTTAATGTTCACCAAGTCATTTCTTTCGATGGCATTGGTCAGATCCGTAATGATTCCCAGCACCGAGCCAGGGTAAAACTGAGTAGGGTGGGCGGTTAAAACTAATCTAACTTTAAAGGCCTCCAGGTAATTTTGAAGAGCTTCTTTTTTGTTTTGAGAAAAGGCCTCTTCTTTGGTGTTTCTCAGTGTACCGATACCATCCAGGTTATGGATGACCGGAAATGCCGCATCTTCAATGGCATCGAACAATACAACCTGTCTTTCAATATACTGAATGAACTTAAACAGCAGGTCAATTTTCTCTTTTTCTGAGGCATTGTCCTGGTACTTGTAAAAAAACTTATCAATGATTTCCAAAGGAGTTAGACCCTTAGCAAAGCCCTTTTCACATTCGCTTTTTAGCAAGGGCATTAAAACTCCGGTATTGCTGATGTTGTCAAATGGCAAGGTGATAAATATACTGTTGTAAATCTGATATTTAGTAAGTATATTTTGATTGAACCGTTTTGTTTTAGGTTGTATATTCATAGGTTTTCACTAAGTTTTATGCAAATTTAATAAGAATAGGAGGATAATACTATTTTAGGTGGAGAATTACTGACTTGTTAATTTCGAATTTGATAATTTAATGAAATCGAAATATTTTGAATGAATACTATGAATTTAACACAAATGTGAATCAGGAAAACAAAAAAGGCCACTTAATAGTGGCCTTTTTTCTTGTGTAAATGGCTGTTATTTGTTTCTAAACACAAGCTGATCATCAAAAGAATCAAGTAATATGTCACTCTGAGCAGTAATTTTTCCTGCCAGAATTTCCTTCGACAATTCATTGAGAACTTCTTTTTGGATCACTCTTTTAATGGGCCTTGCACCAAATTGAGGATTGAATCCTTTGGTTGACAGACTCGCTATGGCTTCTTCAGTTGCACGTAAGAGAATATTTTTGTCTTTGAGCATTTTTGATAAAGCATTTATCTGCAGTCGAACGATCTGGGTTACCTCTTCCTGATTCAACGGAGTAAACATGATTACTTCATCAATACGGTTTAAAAACTCAGGTCGTATCGTCTTTTTAAGCAAACCTAACACATCCACTTTTGTGGTTTCAATGATCGCATCTCTGGCAGCCATATCCATGTTTTCAAAATTCTCCTGAATGATGTGGGCTCCCATATTGGAGGTCATGATAATGATACTGTTTCTAAAGTCAGCGACACGTCCTTTATTATCTGTCAATCGTCCCTCATCCAATACCTGTAGCAAAATATTAAAAGTGTCAGGATGAGCCTTTTCAATTTCATCCAGTAAAATTACCGAATATGGTTTGCGCCTTACAGCCTCCGTCAACTGACCACCTTCATCATATCCTACATAGCCCGGAGGAGCACCAATTAACCTGCTAACCGCATGTCTCTCCTGGTATTCGCTCATATCGATGCGCGTCATGGCAGATTCATCGTCAAACAGATAGTCTGCCAAAGCTTTTGCCAATTCTGTTTTTCCTACTCCGGTTGTACCGAGAAATAGAAATGAACCAATGGGTTTCTTTGAATCCTGAAGCCCCGCTCTGGATCTTCTAACAGCATCAGCTACGGCTTCGATAGCTTCATCCTGTCCTATCACACGGTTGTGTAGTTCTGATTCCAGCGAAAGTAATTTTTCTTTATCGCTTTGAAGCATCTTTTGAACGGGAATACCTGTCCATTTTGCAACCACTTCTGCAATGTCTTCACTGGTAACTTCTTCTTTTATCAAAGAGTTTTCCTGATTTTGTTCCAGCTCTTGCTGGTACTCCACAAGATTTTCTTCTTCTACTTTTATTTTGCCGTACCTGATTTCTGCCACCAGGCCATAGTTTCCTTCGCGCTCAGCTCTTTCGGCATCAAGTTTGTATTTTTCAATTTGCTCTTTGGTGCTTTGAACTCGGTCTACAATCTCTTTTTCACTGGTCCATTTGGCATTGATCTCATTTCTTTTTTCCTTGAAATTAGCCAATTCTTCTTTGAGGAATTTTAATTTTTTCTTATCATTCTCTCTCTTAATGGCTTCAATTTCAATTTCCAGTTGCATGACCTTTCTGTCCAACACATCCAGTTCTTCAGGTTTTGAATTAATTTCCATTCTTAACTTGGCAGCGGCCTCATCCATTAGGTCAATCGCCTTATCCGGTAAAAACCTGTCTGCAATATAGCGCTGAGATAATTCAACGGCGGCAATAATGGCGCTGTCTTTTATCTCCACCTTATGGTGGGTCTCATACTTGTCTTTAATACCTCTTAAAATGGAGATGGCGCTCTCGGTATCGGGCTCATGCACCACTACTTTTTGAAACCTACGTTCCAGGGCTTTGTCTTTTTCAAAATGTTTCTGGTATTCATCTAAGGTGGTTGCACCGATGGCTCTTAACTCACCTCGGGCCAATGCAGGTTTCAAGATGTTCGCTGCATCCATAGCGCCTTCGCCGCCGCCTGCACCCACAAGGGTGTGAATCTCATCAATAAATAAGACAATTTCTCCCTCTGATGAAATTACCTCTTTTACAACAGATTTCAATCTTTCTTCAAATTCACCCTTGAATTTGGCTCCTGCAATTAAGGCACCCATATCAAGAGAGAAAATGGTTTTGTTTTGAAGATTCTCTGGAACATCTCCTTTTACAATTCGATGTGCTAAGCCCTCAGCGATGGCTGTTTTACCTGTTCCTGGCTCACCGATTAAAATGGGATTATTTTTTGTTCTTCTAGAGAGGATCTGTAATATTCTTCTTATTTCTTCATCGCGACCAATAACAGGGTCCAGTTTGCCGTCATTTGCCAACTGGTTCAGGTTTTTGGCATATTTACTCAAGGAGTTATATGTTTCTTCGGCACTTTGTGAAGTCACTCGGTCACCTTTTCTCAGCTCATCAATTGTACTTCGAAGATCTTTTTCATTAATGCCATTATCCTTTAATAATTGGCTGGCATCACCTTTGGAATTTAATATGGCCAACAACAAATGCTCCAATGAAACATATTCATCCTTCATTTTTTTTGCAATATTACTTGCATCGATCAGCATTTTATTGGCGTTTTTCGATAACATTAATTCTCCACCTTCAACGGTAGGGAAGCTTTGTATGATCGTGTCAAGGGTTTTGTTGAATAATTCAACATTAACACCTAGTTTTTTTAGGATAAACGGAGTCACATTTTCATCTGTTTCCATGATCCCTTTTAGAACATGAGCATTTTCTATCTGCTGATGTTCAGAGCCTTGCGCTATTTGCTGCGCTTTTTGAACGGCCTCTTGTGATTTTATAGTGAAATTATTAAAATTCATATCTTATTATTTTAGTTGTACTGAGTATGAATCAAAACATGTTCCATTCGTAGCAGCTCCAAAAATTTGTGTCAAATTGTCTGAATTAGAGTATTTTAGCTGACGTATTGACTTGTTTTATGTCAAGGCTGTCGTTTGCTTTTCTTGCAAGACCTGAACTAAAAGAAATAGACGGGTACAAAAAAAGCCTCTGAGAAATCAGAGGCTTACAATTTTTTAAGTGTTCGCTCTTAAAGGGCTAGACCATTTAAAACTTCTTTTAAATACGGGTCAGACGGTCTGGGTGCATTTGAATCGACAATATTACCTTCGGTATCAATCAAAATAAACCTTGGAATACCTTGAATTTTATAAGCTGTTACAAAATCAGAACTCCAATCGTTGTCAGCCATTATCTGAATGCCTTTTAAGTCTTCATCCTTAATCATTTGCAACCATTTTTCCTTGTGTTCCATTTTATCGATGGATAAACTCACAAATGCAATATTCTTTCCTTTGTATTCCTCATCCATCTCTTTGAGAAAAGGAATTTCTTTTTTACAAGGACCACACCAGGTTGCCCAGACATCAACGTATACATACTTTCCTTTTAAATCATCCAGAGAAACATTTTTTCCATTTTGATCAGGATAATTAAATTTAGGAGAAGGGTCTCCTTTTTTCAGACCAATATAATTGGCATGCTCATTTTCATAATTAGATTCAAAAAAATTAATGAGTTTGTCATTCGATTCTTTTTCTAATTTGATGACTTCTTCTTCCAATCCTTTCGTTTTTGCAAGCATTGCCTCAAGATCGCTTTTTAAGGTTGCTACCTTCGCATCAAATTCAGGTTTTTCTAAAGCAAAGAAGGAGGCGTAATCAGTCAGTTTTTCTTCCTTAATAAACTGAATTTTTTCCCCTAAATAATTGTTTGTGACCGAACCTTCGCCTTTAAAGATAACAGACTCCGGAAAACTATTCATGTCCATAAGGATCACCATGTCATACCCATTTCTTAAGTATAGGAATCCTTGTTGTTTTCCATCGGTGATTCCGTGAAAGCCATCAACAACCTTTAAGGTATCTTTAAAAGTTCCATCTTCAGTTACCTTGATACTTTTCTTAAAATTTTTACCCATAATAAAGATACTATCCATTTCGGCATTGGTGATAGCTCCTTCAAGGGTCACATAAGGATTGTTTGATTTTTCGCTACAGGCAATGAAAGTAACGGCTGCCAATAGCATGATAATATATTTCATGTTGCGGTTTTTTTAAGCTTACAAATGTATGTTTTTCAGATTAACTTTCTTTTGATCAATTGTTAAACATAATGTAAATTTTGCATAGTAATTTGAATCGAATGATGCTGAAAGTCAAGACTGATCAGGGTCAATTCATTTTTTTAAGCGGTAAATATCGTCGTGTCAATAGCTGACCTAAACACTTTCTTATTCACGCTGACATCATGGTATTATTTCTTATCCTAACAGGCTGATAAATAATTATTTTTTTAATTAATATATTGATTTGAGTTTAGTATTTTTGCGAACCTAAAACACATGAGATGCCTACAATAAATGAGTTAAAAGATTTTTCTACACAGGTTAGAAGAGATATTGTAAGAATGGTAAACGCAGTTAATTCAGGTCATCCTGGAGGATCATTGGGGTGTACCGAATTTATGACTGCTTTATATCAGGAAGTGATGGATTATTCTTCGGACTTCAATATGGATGGTAAAGAAGAAGATCTGTTCTTTTTATCCAATGGCCATATTTCTCCGGTGCTGTATAGTGTTTTAGCGAGAAGCGGGTTTTTTCCTGTTTCCGAACTGGCTACTTTCAGAAAAATAAATACGAGACTTCAGGGACATCCGACAACACATGAAGGTTTGCCAGGTGTAAGAATGGCCGCAGGATCTTTGGGGCAGGGACTTTCTGTTGCTTTAGGAGCTGCAAACGCAAAGAAACTAAATGGTGATAAGCATTTGGTATACACTCTTCATGGAGATGGTGAATTGCAGGAAGGTCAAATTTGGGAAGCAGCTATGTATGCCGCCGGAAAGAAGGTGGACAATTTAATAGCCACCATCGATTACAATCTAAAGCAAATTGACGGGGCCACAGATGATGTGATGCCATTAGGTGATGTAAGGGCAAAGTTTGAAGCCTTTGGTTGGAATGTATTGGAAGTTACCAATGGGAATGATATCGAAAGTATTCTTGCCGGATTAAAGGAAGCTAAGGCTGCCACGGGCAAAGGCCAGCCAGTTTGCATATTAATGCACACTGAAATGGGCAACGGGGTGGACTTTATGATGGGAACTCATGCCTGGCATGGAAAAGCACCAAATGCAGCGCAATTAGAAAGTGCACTTGCTCAGAATCCGGAAACTTTAGGTGACTACTAAACTTCGCTTTGATAAAAGGTAGGAAGTTTTAACTTGAATTTTACTGCTATCAATCGCACAACAATCACCATGATCGTTGTGAGTATTTGTATGAGATTTTGGTCGATATGGAATTCATTGAGCACAAGATAGGTGCTTGCACCTATAATGCAGGCGGTAGCATAGATCTCTTTTTGAAAAATCAGAGGAATTTCGTTGCTCAGTGTATCTCTGATAACCCCTCCAAAAGTAGCCGTAATCATTCCTAAGGCAACACATATCAAAGGATGAAAATCGTATTGTAGTCCTATCTCTGTGCCGATGATCGTAAAGATGCCCAGGCCAATAGTATCAAATAAGAAGAGAGATTTGCTCAGATAACCAATATTTTTCCTGAAAATAATGGCAAAAAAGACAGAGACAAAAATCACATAGATATAATTAAGGTCTCTCATCCAGGTGATAGAATCGGCTCCGATGAGCATATCTCTTAAGGTTCCGCCACCAACAGCGGTAACAAAGGCGATGATCAATACACCAAAGGTGTCCATTCTTTTTTTGATGGCAAAAAGAGCGCCTGAAATGGCGAAGGCCGCTGTTCCTAAAAGATCAAGAAAATCAATGATGCTCATGACTACGAATTGCTTATGTTATTGATTCGCGAAGGTCTTGTAATTTTTATATCTTTCAAAAATATCTTTCACATATTCGTAGGGTTCGTTTCCACGGGCATAGCCATAATCCACAACAGGATCATTATAGTATTTGGGTTTTGAGAGGTTCAATACAAATTGGTCTACTCCCTCGTCCCAAGTCATTGAATCTTTGCCATATTTCATCGCTAGTTTTTGAGCATCTTTAATATGTCCATATCCACAGTTATAGGAGGCCATTGCAAACTTGATTCTTTGAATGGAATCAGGAATTTGATCCCAATAGGAATGCATTCTTGCCAGGTACTTGCTTCCCGCTTTGATATTTTGTTCCGGATCGTGAACGTTAGAAACACCCATTTCTTTTGCCGTTGCAGGCATTAGTTGCATGAGTCCGCTGGCACCTACCCAGGATTTGTTATTGGCATTAAACATCGATTCCTGGTAAATCAAAGATTTCACCAAGATCCAGTCCCATCCTAATTCAGCAGAGTATTTCTTGACCATTTGATCATATTTACTGAATTTACCGGTACTTCCGGTATAATACTCACTGTCTAATCTTTTGTGAAATTGCCTTTTATTCTCAAAATATTTTTCATAGATCATATTGTAATCAGGCTTTCTTTTAATAACAACGAGGCCTTGATTGATAATAGCAAGTAGGTCTGGAGATGTCTGCCGGACCGCCCATGCAATTCGTTGGGATAAACTAACCGGTGTTTCGACATCAATATTCGGGAAATAACTCTTGTGAATGGCGGCCTTATGATGGTCTATGATAGAATATTTGATCTCACCGTTGGCAACCATTTTGATAATTTGTTCATCAGAAGTTTCTCCTGGTAAAATATCGATATAAATGCTGTCTCCCAGTTCATTACTCATTTCTTTGAGGCGCAAATAATAGGAGGAATTTTGCCTTACAGAAACTGTGTCATTGATCAATTCCACGATGTCAGTCGCTAAAGCTTCTTTGATATTATCCCGGGTCATTTTTCTCCAGTTATCTGGTTTTTTTTGAATCAAAGATTGATGCGTAATCATATAGGGGTCTGTAAAACTGACAGCTTCTTTTCTGTCCGAAGTAATTGTATAGCCAAGGGCTATGATATCTCCATCGCCTCGATTTAACATAGGAATCACTGAATCTACATTTTTGGCCAGTACAATCTCAAGGCTTATATTTAAATGATCCGCCAGTCGTTTAAACATTTCGTATTCAAAACCCATGGTTTCTCCTTTGTATAGAAAATAACCCGTTGGAGAATAGCTGGTGATAACACGTAATACACCTGATTCGACGATGTCATCCAGGTCATAATCTATCGGTGATATTTTTTCTGACTTGGCAGCAATTTCCTTCTTTTTTCTCTTTTCAGATCCACAGGACATGACAAGGCTACCCAAAAGGCAGACCAAGATGATGCCGCGGATCATTTTATTTTGATTCTTTTTCATAACATTAAGTTCATGCGATAAATTACATGTTTACAAACTGAAAACTCGACATATCAATATTGGTTAGGTCAATTTCAGTTTCATTTAATAGGATGCCATGCTCAACATAGGCTTTTAAATTTGTCAGCCAGAAGGACCAGCCGTTGCTGCATCCATTATAAATTTCCATTTTGCTTTTTTCATCAATAGCGATGTTGTTCTGTTCCAGGCAAACCAAAATTCTGTCTTTCTCTTCCTTTAGCTGAATGCTGACCAATCCATCAGCAAAAGTGAATGCCAAGCGATCTTTTCCATTTGCTTCAACGATTTCTCCGGTCTCTTTTCCGTCCCAATTGTGCCATTTCCATTCAAACTGATCTCCGACCTGAACAAAAGCATCTTCTTCAATACAACCCGAATTACGTGTATAAATTGCATGGCTGAGAAACCAGGAACAAATTCCTTTGGAAGTTGTCCATAGGCCATAGAGGTCATCTAAACGACCCTTAACATAGATCTTTTTGGTAAATGAGGTCCAGTTTTCTTTTTGCATGATTTATATCTCTGGATTGCAATTCTGGAATAACCTTATCAATGATAGGGTCGACAGAAAACAATGCGATGCAGTCAAATATAGGAAAATAAAAAAAAACCTGCTTGGGTTGAATAATCGGAATGAATTCAAGGTGCAAGACCTGTTAAATCTGGGAAAATTTCTTTTTTCTTTTGATAAAGTGTTCCCAGACAATGCTAAAACAATAAAAATAATTCGTTTGCTTAAAGGAAAGTGCTCTTCTTTTTTTCAGCATTTTTCGAAGATGCCAATAAAAACTGATATGTGCCTTGATAATGGCCCAGGTATGCACAGGTCGTAATTCAATAATGAATTTTATACCTGCAACCCCATCGAGAAGCAATCGGAAAAAGATGACGATAAAAACAAAACGCTTAGGGACGTTTTTGGCAATTGTAAATAAACTATTTCTAAAGTTTAAATATGTTTTGTGAGGATTTGATTCTTTTAAGGTAGCTCCGCCGACATGATACACTTCAGATCTTCCAACATATTTGATGTGATGGCCTTCATTTTGAACCCTCCAGCAAAGGTCTATTTCTTCCTGGTGGGCAAAATATTCTTCGTCAAAACCTCCCAATTCATGGTAAATATCCGATTTGATGAAAAAGCAAGCCCCAGAGGCCCAGAAAATATCAGCAACATCATTGAATTGTTCCTGATCAGTTTCCAGGTCCATAAAAACCCGTCCTCTGCAAAAAGGGTAGCCCATAAAATCAACAAAACCCCCGCCAGCACCGGCATATTCAAATTTTGATTTGTCTTTAAAATCCAGTAGTTTGGGTTGAATAATCGCTGTAGATGTATTTGCTTCAAAGACTGCTTTGATTGGTTTGAGCCAGTCTTTTGTCACTTCAATATCAGAGTTTACCAAGGCATACACATCAGCATTGATATGCTGTAATGCATCATTATAGCCTTTTGCATATCCTCCGTTGATTTTGTTTTGTACAATTTTAACCTGTGGAAAATGCTCCTTTAGAAAGGAAACAGAATCATCTGAAGAATTATTATCAGCTACGTATACTTCTGCATCGTCAAGACTGTATTTTACAACAGATGGGAGAAATTTTTCCAGTAAATCGCGTCCGTTCCAGTTTAAAATTACAATAGCTATTTTCAAGGCAAGTAGAAATAATTATTTAAAGGAGTGCAAACATAGCTCTTTTCATGAATCAAAACTATTAAACCATTTATTTTTAAGAATAATTTGGTATTTCTCTTAAAAAGGTATATTTCTTGGCCTCATGGTCCATTTGACAATAGAAGTGATCGAGGCCGTTTGTCACGATTAAATAGGTGGCATTTAGTTGCATGTTATATCTCGCTATTTGATCAAAGGTTTCTTGGTTAATCTTTATATGGCTGGCCTTGCATTCAACAATAATAAAAGGAGCTCCGTTTTTGTCAAAAACCAGTATATCCGTCCGTTTAATAGTGTCATTGACCATACATTGCTTTTCTACAGCCATTAAAGACAAGGGATATTTTTTTTCTTGATGCAGAAATGAAACGAAGTTTTGACGAACCCATTCTTCATCTGTTAAAACGAGGTCTTTTTTTCTGATCTGGTCAAAAATATAAAGCTTATTTTCTTTATTTTTGATGCGAAACGAATACTTTGGCAGATTAAGGATTGTCATGGGGTAAAAGTAAGGAACTTCTTATAATTTATGAATAGAATCACACAGATCGTCGATGATATAAAATCGAAAAACACCAAGCCTATCTATTTTCTAATGGGAGAGGAGTCTTATTATATTGATAAGATCTCTGACTATATTGAGCATCATATCCTGGCTGAAGAGGAAAAGGGTTTTAATCAAATGGTTTTATATGGAAGAGATGTCACTATTGAAGATATTGTAGCCAATGCAAAACGGTTTCCAATGATGGCTGAAAAACAAGTGGTCATTGTAAAAGAAGCCCAGGACCTTTCCAGAACTATTGAGAAATTGGCAGCCTATGCAGAGAATCCGCAACCGACAACTGTGCTGGTCATCTGTTATAAATATAAAACTATTGACAAACGCAAGAAATTAGCAAAAACGGTGGCTGAAATTGGTTGTTTATTTGAGAGTAAACGTCTGTATGACAATCAGGTAAGTGATTGGATTAGCAGTATCTTAAAGGAGAAAGGATTTCAGATTGAACCCAAAGCTGCGCACATGCTGGTTGAGTTTCTGGGTACGAATCTTTCAAAAATTGATAATGAATTAGATAAGCTGGCGGTAATTTTAGAGCCGGGATCTGTAATTACAGCATCTCATATTGAGAAAAATATAGGGATCAGCAAGGATTTTAATAATTTTGAATTGCGAAAGGCGATTGGAGATAAAGAACTTTTAAAGGCAAATCAGATTATCCAGTATTTTGCACAAAACCCAAAGAGCAATCCTTTGGTAATGACCATTTCTTTATTGAACAGTTTTTTTACCCAGCTGTTGCTCTATCATGGATTAAAGGATAAGGGGAAGATAAATGTGGCTAAAATGTTGCGAATCAATCCGTATTTTGTCAATGAATACCAAAGGGCAGCGAGAAATTATCCCATGAGAAAAGTAGCTCAGGTAATAGCCAGGCTTCGGGAGGCAGATTTGAAAAGCAAAGGAGTAGGAGCCTCAAATTTACCGCAGGGAGACATTTTAAAAGAGTTGTTATTTAAAATAATGCACTAGTGGCATGCCTAGGTGAGGTAGTTTCTGGCTCCGAAAATGGCACTTCCTACACGGATCATGTTACTGCCATTTTCAATGGCGATTTTGTAATCACCACTCATCCCCATGGAAAGAATGCTAAAATCAGCTCCGCCATCATTTAATTTGTCATAGAACGTTTTTAAGCTTTTAAATTCATCAGATACTTCCTCCGCATCAGAACTAAAACTGGCCATTCCCATTAAGCCAACAATTTTAATATGTTTTAGTTCGGTAAGCTCATCCATCGCCAGAATTTCTTCGATAGCGCTAAACTGCAATCCAAACTTTGTATCTTCCTTAGCAATTCGGGCCTGTAATAAGCATTTGATGACGCGATCGTGTTTTTTCGCCTGTTTATTAATTTCTTTTAAGGTCTTAAAACTGTCCACACCGTGAATTAGGTCGACAAAATGGGCCATATACTTTACCTTATTGCTTTGTAAATGACCAATCATGTGCCACTGTATATCTTTTGGTAACGCCTCATATTTATTGACCATTTCCTGAATTTTGTTTTCACCGAAAATTCGATGGCCGGCCTCATAGGCTTCCAAGATATCTGCATTGGGTTTTGTTTTTGAAACAGCCACAAGAGTTACTCCTGTGTCTAGATGCGATAAAAATTCTTTTAAATTTTGTTTTACAAGCATTTACGTTTGTTTATTTCTAATATCACTTTAATTCATAAATTGTCAATCCGCTCCGTAGTTTTGGTTCAACATAACTACTCTTGGGAGGCATGGTCAGGCCATTATCTGCCACTGTTTTAAGCTGTTTTACCGATATGGGAAAGAGGCCAAACCCAACTTTATATTCCCCCGAATCCACCAGTTGTTGCAATTGCATTTCATTCCCTGTTTCCGGTAAATAATGAATGTTTGTATCCGTCGATGGATTTTTAATACCTAATATCGGTTCCAGTATCAATTTGAACAGTATCTGAGAATCCAAATGATCGAGCACTGTTTCGGGGCTAAAGTTTGATTTCCTTAAATATAATTTATAATACTCACCGTCCAGATACATGGAAAAGTGATGCATTTTAGATGGTTGGTAGTATCTTTTTCCTAATTTCTGAATTCTGAAATTCTCATCCAGCGCCATGAGAAACTCCTTTTTGTGCAAGCCGTTTAGATCATTGATAAAACGGTAAAAGGAGGTGATTCTCATACTTGATTCCGGAATGAAATAGGCCATAAAATGCTCGCTTAATTCCCGAGCCTTCTGATCAGTTCCTTCCTTCAGTTTTTCATATAAGAAATTAGAAGAAGCAGTTCGGTGATGGCCATCAGCAATATAAAGTGAGGGCATGTTTGAAAATGCTTCAGAAATTTGAGCTACTTCATCCTCCTGATCGATCAGCCACATAAGATGTGTTCTGTTTTTGTTTGTAGTAAATTCGTATTCTGCTCTGAGCGTTCTGTACTTTTCAATAAGGGAAGTCAAAAATGTGTTGTCAGGATAGGTAATCAATACCGGTTCCGCATTAAAACCAGTGACTTCAAGATAGTTTCCAAATAAAGCTTCTCTTTCACTCAGGGTGTTTTCATGCTTCTTAATAATATTATTCTGATAATCCTCCAGAGAGGCGAGGCCAATAATTCCCCAGAAAACGTCTCCATTAAAAGATTTTTGATGCAAATAATAAGTTGGCTTGGCATCATTTTGAAAGATCCCGTTTTCTTTGAATTCATTATACCGGTTGTGAACCATTTTAAAACGTTTGGTTCCGTGCACCGTTTTATGAAATTTAAAGCCTGGACGAAGAATGTGCAAAAATGAAAAAGGATTTAACCTGAGAATATCATTCAGTTCCTTTTTCTTATAAATATCATAGGAGCGTGTAGTTACTAAAGCAACTTTGTCTCTTGTTGATCGAACAGCGCGAAATGGATTTACTTTGGCCATAGAATAGATTTACACCAACACGATGATACTTTATAGAAACCAATGTTGATTAAAACAAAAATAGAGATTTATTATGGATATAATAAACCTCTATTTCTTTAAAAATCTAAAAATTAACCTATGATAAAATTTCAATAATCTGTGTGGCTAATTCTTCTCCGATTCGGTTTTGAGCTTCCTGTGTAGCTGCACCAATATGCGGTGTCAAGGAAATATTTCTGTTCATCAATAATTGAATCTCAGGATTTGGTTCATTTTCGAATACATCCAGGGCAGCATTTGAAATACCTCCCTTTTCAATGGCTTCAATTAATGCCAGTTCATCAATAACACCTCCTCTTGCCGCATTTACAATCCCGGCACCTTGCTTCATAATTTTAAATTCTTTCTTTCCAATAACATAATCCTCCTGAGCTGGAACATGTAAAGAAATAAAGTCAGCTTGTTCCAATACAGCTTCTTTTGAAATTGTATCAATGGTGAAGTTTACATTCTGTCCGTCAAAAAAATCTAACTGAACATTTGCTGTATCAATAAACGGATCAAAGGCAACAACTTTCATTCCAACGCCCAAACCTATTTTTGCAGTAGCTTGACCTATTCTTCCGAAACCGAGTATTCCTAAAGTTTTACCTTTCAATTCGACACCTTTTGCATAGGCTTTTTTTAGCTCTTTAAATTTTGAATCTCCTTCAAGAGGCATGTTTTGATTCGAATCATGTAAAAAACGAACCATTCCAAACAAGTGAGCAAATACAAGCTCTGCCACTGAATGCGAAGAGGCTGCCGGCGTATTAATTACTTTTAAACCTTTATTTCGGGCATAGTCTACATCGATATTATCCATACCAACACCACCACGACCGATAATTTTTAAAGAAGGGCAGGCGTCAATTAAAGCCTCTCTTACCGTTGTTGCGCTTCTTACCAAAAGCACATCTATTTCATTTTTATTGATAAAATCTGCCAATTGTTCCTGAGCAACTGTCTTTAAAATTACCTCAAAACCTGCATTTTCCAAGGCTACAACTCCAGAAGTTGCAATACCGTCATTTGCTAATACTTTCATATGTTATATTTTTTTATTCTTTTATTAAAGGGCTTTCATCACATCAACCAACACTGCAACACTTTCAATAGGCATGGCATTGTAAATGCTGGCTCTGTAGCCACCCACTGATCTGTGACCATTGATTCCGCTAATTCCGGCTTCTTTCCACATACTGTTAAATTGTTCTTTTTTCGATTCATCTGTTAAGACGAAAGTAACATTCATGTTTGAGCGATCTTCTTTATCGGCAACACCTTCAAACAATGGATTGTTGTCAATTTCATTGTAAAGCAAAGCCGCTTTTTCTTCATTCAGTTTTTCAATTCCTTCAATGCCACCCAGTCCTTTTAACCATTCAAGCGTTAGCATAGAAACATATACCGGAAAAACAGCAGGTGTATTGAACATACTATCCTTTGAAATATGCACCTGATAGTCTAACATGGAAGGGATTTTTCTTCCTGTTTTACCAAGAATTTCATCTTTAACCACCACCAAGGTTGTCCCGGCCGGGCCCATATTTTTTTGAGCACCTGCATAGATTAAATCAAACTGACTAAAATCTAATTTTCTCGAGAATATATCAGAACTCATATCACAAACCAATAATTTATCGGTTTTTGGAAACTCTTTCATTTGAGTTCCGAAAATGGTATTGTTGCTTGTGCAATGCACATAGGTTGAATCAGCAGGTATTGAATAGTCTTTAGGAATATAATTAAAGTTACGATCCTTGGAAGACGCGATCACCTCAACTTCACCCAATAATCCTGCTTCTTTAATAGCTTTAGAACTCCAGGTTCCGGTATTGATATAGCTGGCTTTACCACCTTCTGGCAATAAATTATAAGGAACCATCAAAAATTCCAGACTGGCTCCACCTTGAAGAAAGAGGGCTGAATATCCTTTTCCTTTTAAATCTAACAATTCAAGAACAAGGTCTTTTGCATGTTCCATTACCTCAACAAAATCAGCACTTCTATGAGATATTTCGATCAAAGACAGATCTAAATTATTAAAGTTAAGAACTGCTTCTGATGCCTTCTTTAACACTTCCTGAGGAAGAATACACGGGCCTGCACTAAAATTATGTTTTTTCATCAAATGATTGTTTAATTGATTCAATTCGAATTAATTTTGCAAAATTGATAAATTTCTATGAAAAACAGGCTATTAAATTCTTAAAAATTCAAGGTCTTTATTACGTATAATTGAATAAGGATCTAACTTATTTATAAGAGATAACAGACAGCCAAGAGATTGCTTGAAAAAAACAAGACTTAAATAACGACACGTTACTATTTAGGTTGAAATGTCATGCAGGGAATAATCATTTCTTCTAACGAAATTCCACCATGCTGGTAAGTGTTTTTATAATACTTTACGTAATGATTATAATTATTAGGGTATGCAAAGAAAAAGTCTTCTTTGGCAAAAATAAAAGAACTACTCATATGTAAAGAAGGAAGAAATATTTCCTTAGGATCCTTTACTTCATACACTTCTTTTTCATTATAACTTAAGCTTTTACCTGTTTTGTAACGCAGATTTGAACTAATGTTCTTGTCACCAACCACCTTTGATGGCTTGGAAGTGTTGATTGTTCCATGATCAGTGGTGATGATTAATTTCAAGCCCATTTTTTGAGCATTTTGTATGATTTCCAGCAAAGGAGAGTTTTTAAACCAGCTTAAGGTCAGGGAGCGATATGCCTTATCATCACTTGCAAGTTCCTTGATCATGTCCATTTCCGTACGTGAATGCGAAAGCATGTCTACAAAATTATAGACAATTACTGTGAGGTCATTCTTTTTGGTCTTGGCAAAATTCGATGCCAATTCACGACCTTGATTGACAGAAGTGATTTTGTAATATTCATGAACTAAATTCAACCCCAGTCTTTTTAATTGTTCAGAAAGAAACTCGTTTTCATGCATGTTTTTCCCACCTTCATCCGTGTCATTTTTCCAGTACTGCGGATATTTTTTTTCCATATCCAACGGTGTCAGACCTGAGAATATAGCATTTCTGGCATACTGTGTAGCAGTAGGTAAAATACTAAAGAATGATTTTTCTTCAGTGGATTTATAATATTCGCTGATAATAGGTTCCAGAACGCGTAATTGATCATATCTTAAATTATCGATCACCACTACCAGGGTACCTGGATCTTTTTCAATTTGAGGAGCAATTACTTCCTTAAACAAGGTGTGTGATAAAATAGGTCGGTCATTTCCATGAAACCAATCACTGTAATTGTTCTTGATAAATTTATAAAACTGAGAATTTGCTTCTTCTTTTTGACTTTCAAGAATCTCAATCATTCCTATATCTGCGATGGATTCCAGTTGAATTTCCCAGTGAACCAGTTTTTTATACAGTTCAACCCAATCCTCATAAGTATTCACCATGGCAAGATCCAGGGCGATTTTTCTAAATTCCTGTTGGTAATTTGAAGTAGTCTTTTCTGATACCAGTCTTGAGTTATCGAGGTTTTTCTTTAAACTCAACAAAATTTGATTCGGATTGACCGGTTTAATCAGGTAATCGGCAATTTTTGAACCAATTGCTTCTTCCATGATATATTCTTCTTCACTCTTGGTGATCATGATCACAGGCAGGTTCGGAAGTTTTTCTTTGATTTGAGACAGGGTTTCCAAACCCGACAGACCGGGCATGTTCTCATCGAGTAAGACGATGTCAAATTGCTCTTCACTCACACTTTCAACAGCATCCGCTCCATTGGTACATGGAACAACTTCGTAATTCTTTTTTTCCAAAAATAACATGTGTGGTTTTAGAAGTTGGATCTCGTCATCAACCCAAAGTATTTTTCCTGAACTCATTCTAAATGTATTAACTATGATTAATTAAATTAAACCTTTATTTTTGCTGATATTCTTGTGGCGCAAGGAACGCAATTAATTCTGAAAAGTACAAAAAATCAACGTTAATATTTTGAGAAAACTAAAAATTTTTAATGACCCAATTTACGGATTTATTGCAGTGCGAAACCCATTGATTTATAAGATTATAGAACATCCATATTTTCAAAGACTGCGAAGGGTTTCTCAAATGGGCTTGTCTTATTTAGTCTATCCTGGGGCCCATCATACACGGTTTCATCATGTGCTTGGTTGTACTTATTTGATGGAGCAGGCCATAGATACCCTGAGGATGAAAAATATTGAGATCAGTGAAGAAGAGGCACAGGCTTTAAAAGTTGCGATTCTAATGCATGATATGGGGCATGGTCCGTTTTCTCATGCCTTGGAGCATACCTTAATAAAAGGCATAAGTCATGAGTTTGTTTCTCTAAAATTTATGGAGTTGCTCAATGACGAATTTGAAGGTGAACTGGATCTTGCCATTGAAATATTTAAGGGTGATTATCATCGGGCTTTTATGAATCAATTGATTTCCGGTCAGTTGGATATGGACAGGCTTGATTATTTAAAAAGAGATAGTTTTTACAGTGGTGTTGCAGAGGGAAATATTAATGTAGAAAGATTGATCACAATGCTGAATGTAAAAAATGATCAATTGGTGGTTGAATTCAAAGGGATTTATTCAGTTGAAAAATTCATCATGGCGAGAAGGTTCATGTATTGGCAGGTTTACCTTCATAAAACAGGCATTGTCGCCGAAAAAGTGCTGGTTAAAATTATTGAAAGAGCAAGAGAACTGATGTTGGCGGGTGTTGAAGTAAATTGCAGTCATACATTAAAGATTTTTCTGAGCCAGCATATTGATCAAAGTAATTTTGATCAAAGTAAAATGGAGGCATTCAGTCGCTTGGATGATTATGATGTTATGTCGGCTATAAAAGATTGGTGTTCACATCAAGATAAAATTCTTTCATATCTATGTACATCGGTTGTCAACCGAAGGTTGCCAAAAATTGAAATGAAAAATGAGCCCTTTGAGCCCGGTAAATTAGACAGCATTAGAGAAAAGGTTCAGGAAAAACTGAATTTGACGGATGAACAAGTGGCCTATTACGTCTATCAGGGGAAAGTAAGTAACAAAGCCTATAATTCTGAAGGAGAACAAATTGAAATACTTTACAAAGATGGTAGTCAAAAGGACATCATCAATGCTTCGGATAGCGCCAGTATTAAGGCTTTGTCCATGACTGTTAGTAAGTATTTCATATGTTATCCAAAGAAATTGCTATAATTCATGTGGATTGCTAAATTTTAGTATTTTTGCAATCATCAACTATCATATTAAAACGCATCGTTTGAAATTTACAGCTGAACAAATCTCTGAAATCCTGAATGGAGAAGTATATGGGAACCCACATGAAGAGGTATCCAAGCTCTCAAAAATTGAGGAAGGTGAAAAAGGTTCATTGACTTTTTTGTCAAATCCAAAATACAATTCATGGCTCTATGTTACTGCAGCTTCGGTTGTGATTGTAGATGAAAAATTTGTACCTGAAAAAGAAGTGTCCAGCACCATGATAAAGGTAGAGGACCCTTACATGGCATTTACCAAACTACTTGAATATTATAATAATATTCAATTGCATAAATCAGGAATTGAACAACCGGTTTTTATTCATGAAACGGCGAAATATGGTGACGAGCTTTACTTGGGGTCATTCAGTTACGTAAGTAAAAATGTGCGCTTGGGAAAAAACGTAAAAATCTATCCAAATGTATTTATAGGTGATAATGTGGTCATTGGAAATGATACCACCTTGTTTGCAGGTGCCAAAGTATATTCAGACTGTCATATCGGAAGTAACTGTACCATACATTCAGGATGTATCATAGGGAGTGATGGCTTTGGTTTTGCACCCGATAAGAACGGCGGATACAGTAAAATTCCTCAAATCGGAAATGTGATTATTGAAGATAATGTAGATATCGGATCGGGGACCACTATAGACCGGGCTACCTTAGGATCAACCATTATCAGGGATGGTGTTAAACTGGATAATTTAATTCATGTAGCACATAATGTGGAGATTGGCAGAAATACAGTCATTGCCGCACAGACAGGAATTGCAGGTTCTACCAAAATAGGTAAGGAGTGTAAAATTGGCGGCCAGGTTGGAATCGTAGGACATCTTACCATTGGCGATAATGTAAGAATACAGGCACAGTCAGGTATTGGAAAGTCTATTGGAGATAATGAAATTGTGCAGGGAAGCCCTGCCATGCCTTACAATGATTTTAATAAATCATATGTACATTTTAGAAATTTACCAAAATTGAGTGCAAAGTTAGACGCGCTTGAAAAACAAAAGGATAATCATAATATTAAATAGGAGGTATGAACCAAAAAACAATTGGAAGCGAGGTTTCTTTAGAAGGAATAGGTTTACATACAGGGAACAAGGTTTCTTTGACTTTTAAACCCGCAGCAGTAAATTCTGGTTTTACTTTTATAAGAACTGATTTAGAAGGACAGCCGGCCATTGAAGCGCT
>NZ_JBPCUJ010000018.1:0-5957 GCF_051011215.1 Lutimonas sp. | reverse complement strand
CCCTATATCAGTCTGGATGATGCTGAGATCAAAAATAAAAAAACCGATAGAAAGTTAATTTATCAAGTCGCTGTGGCCGGTTTTGCCTTCGGAAACATCATGATGCTTTCTTTTCCTGAGTATTTCCAGATGGATGAGTACTGGCTGAATAGATTCAAACCGTTTTTCCGGGCCTTGATGTTGCTGCTGTCCTTACCCGCTTTATTCTATTCAGGAAAGGATTATTTGATATCAGCCTATAAAGGACTCAGTCATGGTATCCTGAATATAGACGTACCGATTTCACTTGGAATACTGGTTTTATTCTTTCGAAGCACCTATGAGATTGTCACCAATACAGGACAAGGGTATTTTGATAGCCTGACAGGGCTTATCTTTTTTTTACTTTTAGGAAAGATCTTTCAACAAAAAACATATAGCTTTCTTTCTTTCGAAAGAGATTATAAATCATACTTCCCTATAGCCGTTACCAGAATCACAAAAGACCGATCAGAAGAGAACATAAGCGTTAGTGACATTGAGGCAGGGGATAGAATTTTGATACGAAACGAAGAAATCATACCAGTAGACAGTATCCTTATAAATGGAAATGGCATGATCGATTATAGTTTTGTAACAGGCGAATCCTTACCTCTGACTAAAATATCAGGCGAGAAACTATTCGCCGGTGGTAAACAAACCAATGGAGCCATCGAATTAGAGGCGATACAATCCGTAAAACAAAGTTACCTCACCCAGCTTTGGAGCAACGATATATTCAAGGAAAATGAGTCGAAAAATATAAAAACGCTTACCGACAGTATTTCAAAACAATTCACGATCATCATCCTTAGCATTGCCGTTTTGGCTGGAATTTACTGGTATATGATTGATAAACGGGCTGCTTTCCAGGTGGTATCAGCTATTTTGATTATTGCCTGCCCCTGTGCCCTTGCCTTGTCAGCACCCTTTGCTTTGGGAAATATGATTCGGATTTTTGGCAAAAACAAGTTTTATTTAAAAAACACGCAGGTGATTGAATCTATGTCAAAAGTTGATAGCCTGGTATTTGATAAAACAGGTACCATCACTTCGAATAAGGAAGCGCAGATCGACTATCTCGGAGATCCGTTGAACTCATTGGAAAGAGGTATGCTCAAGCTACTTTTAAAATCCTCTAATCATCCATTGAGCCGCATGCTTTATGACAGCATTGAGGAGAAAGAGACAGGCTTGATTCATGAATTTGAGGAGATTGTATCCAAAGGAATAAAAGCCGAAGTAAATGACATCAGCATCCAACTGGGGTCTGCCTCCTTTGTCGGGAGTGATGAGGAACAAAGCCTTGATACGGTCATTTATGTGAAAATAGGACGAAAAGTAAAAGGGAAGTTTATTTTTAAAAATGCCTACAGAAAGGGCTTGGACAATATGATCCAAGACCTGGAAACCGATTATCAAATCGCATTACTTTCCGGCGATAATGAGGGTGAAAAAACAAATCTGTCAAAAATCTTCCCTGCTGAAAGTCAGACACTTTTCAACCAAAAACCAGAGGACAAACTAGAATTCATCAAAAAGAAACAGAAAGAGGGCGAAAAAATTATGATGTTTGGGGATGGCTTAAATGATGCCGGAGCCTTGGCTCAAAGCAATGTAGGAATTGCAATTTCTGAGAACATCAATGTATTTTCACCGGCCTGTGATGGAATTTTGGATGCTAAAAAATTCAAACTCCTCCCAAAATTCATTGTATTATCTCATAAAACCATGCTGGTTATCAAAATAAGTTTTGTGATATCTTTTCTGTATAATATTGTAGGCCTACTCTTTGCTGTTACTGGAAACCTCTCACCCATCGTCGCCGCCATTCTCATGCCGATAAGTTCTATATCGGTCGTTTTATTTGCAACTCTTAGCACCAATTATTTAGCAAAAAAAATACTATCTTAGCCTAGATTAAACTTTAAGTTAAATTTTAAAAACATGATATTTATCATGTTTGTACTTTTTAAGTTTTTGTTTATTTGTTCCAACTAAAAAAATCAGTAATGAATATCATATTCATGCTCATCATTGCAAGTCTTTTCATTGCAATCCTATTTTTTATTTTGTTCGTTAAATCGGTGAAAACCGGTCAGTATGATGACGTGTATACGCCATCGGTAAGAATGCTGTTTGACGATGAACTTGTGAAAGACAAAAAATCAGACAAAAAGAGTAATCAAAAAACAATCAACTAATTATTAACTAAATTTTTCAAATGGAAAAAGAACAATTTTATTACGACAACAAAATAGTAAAAATGTTTCTTGTTGCTACCGTGCTTTGGGGTGTGGTAGGAATGTTGGTAGGCCTGTTAGTGGCCTTTCTTTTTATTTTCCCAAATTATATGGAGGGAATTTCATGGCTAAGTTTTGGAAGGTTAAGACCTTTACATACCAATGCTGTAATTTTTGCCTTTGTAGGGAATAGCATTTTTATGGGAATTTATTATTCCATGCAGCGTTTGTTAAAAACAAGAATGTTCAGTGACACCTTAAGTAAAATTCACTTCTGGGGTTGGCAATTAATTATTGTAGCGGCAGCTATAACACTGCCTTTAGGGTATACCAGCTCAAAAGAATATGCTGAATTAGAATGGCCGATTGATATTGCCATTACCCTGATCTGGGTAGTTATGGGGATCAACATGATCGGAACCATCTTAAAGAGAAGGCAACGTCATATTTATGTGGCCATCTGGTTTTACCTCGCTACCTTAATCACTGTAGCGGTGTTACACATTTTTAACAACCTTGAATTACCGGTTTCAGCATTTAAGAGTTATTCCATTTATGCAGGAGTGCAAGATGCGCTTGTTCAATGGTGGTACGGACATAATGCCGTGGCTTTTTTCTTAACAACACCTGTATTAGGTTTGATGTATTACTTTGTTCCTAAAGTAGCCAACAGACCTGTATATTCGTACCGATTATCCATCATTCACTTTTGGTCGTTGATCTTTATTTATATCTGGGCAGGACCACATCATTTATTGTATACAGCCTTACCAGAATGGGCACAAAATCTAGGGACCGTTTTCTCCGTGATGCTGATATTCCCTTCATGGGGTGGTATGATTAATGGATTATTAACCTTGAGAGGAGCCTGGGATAAGGTGCGAGAAAACCCCGTTCTTAAGTTTTTTGTTGTGGCCATTACCGGTTATGGTATGTCTACCTTTGAAGGACCGATGTTGTCATTTAAGTCATTAAATGCCATTGGACATTATACAGATTGGATCGTTGGGCATGTGCATATTGGAGCATTGGCCTGGAATGGTTTTATGGCTGCCGGTATTATTTACTGGTTGGTCGAAAAACTTTGGAAGACAGAACTATTCTCGAAAAAATTAGCCAATGTCCATTTTTGGTTGGGAACCTTAGGGATTCTATTTTATGCACTTCCCTTGTATGTAGCCGGATTTACACAGGCTGCGATGTGGAAACAATTCAACCCTGACGGAACACTTGTTTATGGTAATTTCCTTGAAACGGTTACACAGATCATGCCTATGTATATGATGCGCGCCTTTGGTGGCACATTATACCTGGCTGGTTTCATATTACTTGCCTATAATGTGATCAGAACCGCTCAGGCTGGTTCGGCAGTAGAAGATGAACTGGCAGAAGCTGCTCCGTTGAAAAAAATCACCTCAAGACGAATTGCTGGTGAGGGGCTTCACACCTGGTTGGAAAGAAGAACTATATTATTCACCTTTTTAGTGGTAATTGCCGTTGCCATAGGTGGCGCTGTAGAGATTATTCCTTTGCTTACCGTGGATTCAAATATTCCGAAAATTACTTCTGTAAAACCATATACACCTCTGGAACTTGAAGGACGTGATATATATATCAGAGAAGGCTGTAATAATTGTCATTCACAAATGATCAGGCCGTTTAGATCTGAAGTTGAACGTTATGGTGAATATTCAAAAGCGGGTGAATTTGTTTACGACTTCCCGTTCCTTTGGGGCTCTAAAAGAACAGGACCAGATGTACACCGCGTCGGTGGCAAGTATAACGACAACTGGCACTTTAACCATATGTTAGATCCGAGAACAACTTCTCCAGGTTCTATCATGCCTCAATATCCTTGGTTGATTACGGATGATCTGGATATTTCCAATACGGCTAACAAAGTAAATGCCATGGTATTATTGGGTGTTCCCTATTCACAGTTTGAACTTGACAAATCAGTTTATTTACTGAAAAATCAAGCGATTGAAATTGAGAAAAATCTGAGACAAGATCCAGAGTATGTGAAGAATTATGGAGATGCTAATATTCAAGATAAAGAAATTGTTGCACTCATTGCATATTTACAGAGATTAGGAACAGATATTAAAGCTGAAACCGCAGAAAACTAGACCTATGTTAAAGTATATAAAACATCATGTAGATACAATTGTAGGGGTTGAAATATATCCTATTATTTCGCTATTACTATTTTTTATGGTATTCACTTCAATGCTGATTTTTGTGTTGAAAATGCCAAAAAAAAATATAGAAGAATTAAGCAATCTACCATTAGATAACGATATAAAAAACAACGATCATGAGTGATAAAAAACAACTAAGCGGTTGGAAAAAATTTCTCTATTCGATGACCAAAGCCCATGATTTGGCTTCAGAAGAAGAAATAATGACTGACCATGATTATGACGGAATTAAAGAATTAGACAATGTACTTCCTCCCTGGTGGAAGTATGGATTTTACATTACTATAGCCATAGGGATCTTTTATTATGTGCAGGTGTTCACCAATTCAGAAGAATACAGTCAGGAAAAAGAATATGCGGCTGAAGTTGAAAAAGGAAAACAAGAAGTAGAAGCCTATAAGGCAGCCAATCCAGAACTTTTCAAACTTGATATAACCTTGCTTACGGATGAAGCTAGTTTAGCAGCGGGTAAGCAAAGTTTTGACACCTATTGTGTCGCCTGTCATATGGCAGATGGTGGTGGTGGTATTGGCCCTAACCTAACGGATGATCAATGGATTCTCGGTGGTGGTATGGAAAATATTTTAAAAACCTTAAATGAGGGAGGTCGTGCCGGAAAAGGGATGATTTCTTGGAAAAATACATTTGATAATGACCAGCTTCAACAGCTTGCGAGTTATGTGATTTCTTTAAATGGAACCACACCCGCAAATCCAAAAGCTGCTGAAGGTGATATCACTTGGAGCAAACAGTAGTTTCACGCTTAGTTCTCGCTTAGGTGAACTGCTGTGTTTTTGATTTTTTTAGTTAGTAGTAGAAAAGGCTACGCTTGTCCTGAACAGACATTGTAGCCTTTTCAAATACCCCCGAAGATGAACAATAACGAAAAAGAAAACTTTAGAGACAGCATTGCAACCATTGACAAGGAAGGAAAGAGAAATTTCATCCATCCTAAAAAACCAAATGGAAGGTATACCAATTACAGGACTTATGTGAGCTGGTTTTATTGGCCATATTATTTGCTTCTCCGTTCATTAAAATCAATGGAAATCAATTTTTACTTTTTAATATCATCGATAGAAAATTCAATATATTCGGGCAGCCTTTCTGGCCCCAGGATTTTTACTTATTGGTTTTATCGCTCCTGGTTTCCGTAGTCTTTATCATTTTATTTACTGTAATTTTTGGTCGGATTTTTTGTGGATGGATGTGCCCACAAACCATTTTTATGGAAATGATTTTTAGAAAAATCGAGTATTTCATAGAGGGCGATCGCAACAAACAAATCAAACTTGAGAAACAGGAATGGAATGCCGAAAAAATCACTAAAAAAACGATTAAATGGACACTTTTCGCCATGGTGTCATTTTTAATAGCCAATGCATTTCTCGCCTATTTTATTGGAGGTGACATATTGATACAACACATATTAGATGGGCCAGTTGCTCATGTAGACACTTTTGTAAAACTTCTGGTATTTACAGCTGTTTTTTAT
>NZ_JBPCUJ010000017.1:0-4143 GCF_051011215.1 Lutimonas sp. | reverse complement strand
AAGTACAGCAGCCATAGTTGATGGCTGTAGTTCGCATGCCTTTTGCATGGCTTGAGCTCTCTGAGAAACAAGTTCAAGAGCTGCATCAAAAGCCAAAGTTCCGTTTGCTACTAGGGCTGAAAACTCTCCTAAAGAATGACCAGCAACCATTTCCGGTTTAAAATCATCTCCCAGGGTTTTTGCCAGAATCACAGAATGTAAAAAAATAGCAGGTTGGGTTACTTTGGTTTGTTTTAAATCTTCAACAGAACCCTCAAACATGATATCGGTAATAGAAAATCCTAAAATATCATTGGCCTGATTAAAGAATTCTTGTGCTAAATGGGAACCTTCAAAAAGATCCAATCCCATTCCTGAAAATTGAGCTCCCTGACCAGGGAATATGTATGCTTTCATTTTATTTATAGTTTGGTTATGTTACAAAAGTAAAGAAATGAATTGAGATTGGAGATGTAAAACAGGAGATTGCAGATTGAAGATTTGAGATGTTTGAATTTAGAATATGGAATAAGGAATTTTGAATGTTGAAGGAATCTTACATCTAAAATCAACATTCTTCAATCTGAATTCAAATAAATAGTTTTATTGAATACTATATTTTAGAAATTTCGACTAGCCGTCCTGAAGTTTCAAACTATTTGACAACTTCGATATTCAAAATTCTTTGTTCGAAATTCCTTATTAGTTTTTCACTATTTTAGAGGCATGATTGAAAAAACCCTGTCTGAAAAGGACAGATCCCTGGCTTTTAGTATTTTTTTGATTTTGGCGGCGATTTTTATTGCGTCACTCGTAGTGTCGAATTTAATTTTTCAAAAATTCTTTTCCTGGGACTTTTTTGGAATATATAATTTTGAAATATCCGTTGGCATATTGCCTTATCCCATTACTTTTTTAGTGACCGATCTAATTTCTGAGATTTATGGGAAAAAGAAAGCAAATCAAGTGGTCATAACTGGAATTTTTGCTTCTGCTTTTTCTTTATTGATTATTATGCTATCTGATGCTGCTCCTGCCACGGAATGGTCTCCCATCGGGAATGAAATTTTTCATAGTGTATTCGGTTTATCTGCTCTAGCCGTTTTTGCTTCGGCCATGGCTTATTTGGTCGCTCAATTTGTCGATATAAGGATTTATCATTTTTGGAAAAGAAAAACCAATGGCAGACACCTTTGGTTACGGAATAATTTCTCTACCATCTCTTCCCAGTTTTTGGATACGTTTTCCGTATTGTTTTTGCTCTGTTCTTTCGGAGTCATTGAATGGGACCTCTTCGGAATTCTACTACTGAACGGTTTTTTATTTAAACTACTGGTGGCATTGCTAGATACTCCTATTCTTTACCTTTTTGTGTATTGGTTCCGAGCAAAGTTTAACCTAAAAGCCAACGAAGAAATAGCCTTATAGCCGGATATACATAGATTAACGATGAAATATACCTTTTACAGGGTATTGTACATTATTGTATAAGCTATTACTTTAGCAGCAACAATTTTCCCGAAACTTAGATGCTCTTTGAACATCTTTGCAGTGTAAGGATCTTTAGGGAGGCCTCTAATGAGGCCTCTACTTTTCTCAAATAGTAAGGATTATTGTGGCATTAAATGTAGTTACTTCCCCCTCGAGTATTATTTTATAGCTACTTTGATATAACCTACCTTCTGTTCTAAGGGGGTAGGTTATTTAGTAAAAAATGAGTTTATTTTAAAAATTTTTGAAGCATACCCTCATAAGGGTATTGCAATATGGATTTAATGGCTTATCTTGACTGTAATATTTTAGACAATCAAACCATATTTTCTAAATGAAAACGAAAACGATCGATGAATTCATCGAAGGTATTGCAGCTCATTATCCAGAACGGACCAAGGTCGATGGAAAGATTCAAGATCTTCAAAACATCAAATTTAATATTAATGAATGTGTTTTTGTTTGGGAGTTAAGGAATGGAGAAATGTTATTTAAAAAAGGGTTTGATCATCTTTTAGGATATGTAGATGAGGATATGAATCTGCAAAATTTTGTGGCCTTATTTCATCCTGACGATAGAGAATATATAGTGCGTATTGGTCAGGCTGCCGTTCATCATTCGATTAGTAATCCTATTAGAAATGAGGAACTTTGTCTGTATGTTTCTCATCGCATAAAAAAAGTAGATGGCAGCTATGTAAAGATCCTCGCACAATCCTCACCCTATGAAATAGATAGTGAAGGATTAATTGCAAGTTTTTTGGTTACACTCAGTGATATTGGTTTTGTTGACACTTCAGATGCCGTTCAATATAAGTTTTTGGCCAATGGCCTGGATGCAAATGTGTTTCACGATATCGTTTTTGAAAGTCATAACTCAATGTTTACTCCCAGAGAAATGGAGGTGATTTTGGAAATAGAAAAAGGTCTTTCAAATAGTCAAATTGCCGATTCTTTGATGATAAGTAAATTTACAGTTGAGACACATCGCAAGAAAATCTTCAGAAAAAGCAAATGTCATTCAGCGGAAGAGTTATTGTTGTTTTGTAAAGCAAACGGCATTCTGAAGTAAGAAGCATCAGCCTTTTTACTCAATTCAAAGGCACAATAGTAGCTCCTATATTGAATATACTTTTATAATTCCTGAATATACCCTCATAAGGGTATGGTGAGAGGTTTTGATTCTAGTTATTTTGCAACTAGCTAAATTTAGTTGGTTTCACAACCACATGAGGACTAAATTTCAAGGGCATTTTTAATTGAGTTAAGGGATATATGAAGTCATTTTTACAGGGAGTTGAACGAGAACTAGAGAATAGAAAAGGGCATTCCTTGGATATTGAATCCTTGCAGAAAATTCCTCTCAACAACCTGGAGTCACTGTATCTTTTCGATTTTACCCAGAATCAAATCTTGTTTCACAAAGGATTTGATCAAGTATTTGGATATCGGGAAAAGGAATTAGATATGGATTTCATTTTTGATAAATACCACCCAGATGACTTCGCCATCATTCAAAACATTGTGAGGGAATTGGTAGTCCAGATGGTAGACATCACAATTCCAGAATTTTCGAATATTCTAAACATTTCCTATCGATTCCGAAAGAAGGATGGATCTTATGCCAGAATTTTGAGTAATACGATTGTGTATCAAACAGACGATACAGACAAGGTTTTAAACATTTTGATCAAGTATACAGATATTTCATTTACGCATGATTCAGACGCCGTTGAGTGGATGGTAGACCCTACCTATATTGACATGGAAAAGATTAAAAGTGAAGTATATGGTGAGGAACAAATTTTTACGCCTCGTGAACTTGAGGTAATTGCTCAGATTTTTGAAGGACGAACCAATATTGAAATAGCTGCAATACTAATGATTAGTATTCATACCGTATCGACACATCGAAAAAACATTTTATTTAAGTCAAATTGCAGTGATGCTGCACAACTTAAACTATATTGCAAGCGAAACGGGATTTTGACGAGCAGCAATTCGGAGGTTTCCAAGTGATTTATTTTAGATGCAGGTATTAGCGTTTTTGGAAGAATTTGCGAAGAATTATACGAGAGTTGATTTCGGAGAAAATTATTTAGCCAAACTGGCGGATATTCATCTTAGCCAAACAGAATGTGTCTATGTCATTGATTTTGCTCAGAATAAAATGACCTTTTCAAAGGGATTCGAAGCTTTTTTGGGTTATAAGGATGCTTCAATGTCTTTAGAGAATTATTTACAGAAGATACATCCGGATGACATCGATTTAGTCGGTCGGATAGGGGCCGCTACCATCAGTCATACCCATGAAAACCCAAAAAATAATGAAGGCAATGTTCTTTATTTGACCTTCAGAATCAAAAATTCCAAAGGTGAATTTATAAAAGTTTTGAGCCAATCTTCGGTTTTAGAAACCGACACCGAAGGAAATATGATCAGTTCATTAATCAAGGTCAGTGACCTTTCATTTATTGAAGATGAAGAGATGGTTCGCTATAAATTTGATGCCAAAAACCTGGATCAGGAAGATTTTAAAAGAAAAATTTACGGATCTGAGCAAGGTATCTTTACTGAGAGAGAATTAGATATCATCAAAGAAATTGATCAAAAGAAAACAAATGCTGAAATTGGCCAAACCCTAGATATTTCAAAGCATACAGTTGCTACACA
>NZ_JBPCUJ010000016.1:0-6299 GCF_051011215.1 Lutimonas sp. | reverse complement strand
GATCCTGCCACATCCTCATCACCTTTTCCCATGGTAAAAGCACCACCAGGAATTAATACCATTCCGAAGGGCTTTTCAGGAAAAAATTTCTTATTTGCCGAAACACCTACTAATTGTCCTCTGTCATTTCCAGATTTACAACTGCTTAGGAAAGCAAAGACAAATAGGATTAGGATTAGGGATAACTTTTTCATAATTTTTACTTTTCTAACAAGCGTTATTGTTAATTTTAAAACTTATTGTTACTAATTATTGGGTTTTTATCTAAAAAAAATCAAATAAAATTCCACACAAAATGTATTCTTTTGTTCCCTAAGAACGCTAAAAAACCAAGTTTAGTGTATATTAATTTAATTTTCTAAAGGTTTTTAGCCATCTTTCAGGTAAAATCTGATTATTCGCTGTCAAATAATCCTGATAGGTACATGGTATTAACGTAGATTTCTCCAAATTATTATGGACAAAGTCAATCTCCATCCACCATCTTTCGCTCTTATCGCTTTTGTAAAAATTGATCGTCTGATCATCTACTAAAACAATGTACTTTTTGTAGTTCTCTTTTGAGCTAAAAGGATATTCATCAATTCTTAAATTAAACCCTTCAATAAAATACCATATGGTTTGGGCAATTAAATGTGCTGTATGTTGTCTTTGATCAAATTTTGAATTGTATTCATAAATCCCAAAGGAAGATAACTTCCTGCTGATGCCGGCGTATCTTGCAATGGCACATATTTGATCTCCATAAAAACCGTTTGGAACAGCATTGTTGTTAGCAGGTGCGTCACTCATCCTAACGGCGCCCAGATCTAAACTTACAATATCTGCATCTCGCAATATCGGTTCTACAGTAGTAATATCATTGGTAACTCCACCCAATCGATACGCCTCAAAATGTAGCTTATCCATCAAATCGATCTCCTCCTGAGAGTTAAAAAATGTTTGAAAACCAATATTACTGTAGTTAAACAGATTATTCGGTTTGTCCATGACGATATAGTGCAGGTAATTCCTGGAATTCAAAAGTGGATCCATTTCTCCTATATCGAAACGATTATCTACCGAAACAATATTCACGGGTTTACCGATCCTGTCATAGGCCCGATAGTTGGCATAGGTGATATCCTGACTACCTCCTATTATTATAGGTGTAATTTTTTGCTCTAATAATTCACCAAGTACCTCCTGTATTAAAAAATAACTATCGCCAGTTTCATTCCCTGCCGGAATATTTCCAAGATCGGCGATGCTTGCGTGCCAGTTTCCAGGAAACATTTGATACAGGTATTTCCTGATCACATCCAAGCCTTTACCGGCGCCTATATTATCAACGGCTCCTCTTGATTCAGGAATACCCACAATTGCCAGCTGAATTCCCTCAAGATCCGGAATACCATCTTTTTTTGTATGCAATTTTATTTTCTTCCCTAAAGACAGGTCAGATTGCAGGGCCGTATGTGCTACCGCCATTTCTTCTACAGGTAAAAGAAGCTCCAGACTCATAGTTTATTGTTAAAGATAAAAACGCCGCAATGTAATTAATTTTCCTATTCGAAAATGTTAGTGTTTACAAAAAATAAAAAGTCCTTTTAATTTCTAAATTAAAAGGACCGCTTTCAGATTGTCTTGAATTACTTTTTCTTGGTAGCTCGTTTTTTTCTTGTCGCTTTTTTCGGAGCATTCTTTTCAATAATACCTTGCACCTCTTCCAGGCTAAGCGCTTGTGCATCAACAGTTTTAGGAAGTTCTATTTTAACTTTACCTTTTAGTATATTGTGTCGTCCCCATCTGGCCTTCTCTACTCGAATACCCTCTTCTTCCCAGTTGTGAACTACTTTTTCAATTTCTTTCTGCTTTTTAGCTTCTATCAACTCAACAATATCCTCATAACTTAAATTGTCATAATCATACTTTCTGTTCACGTTGATAAACATATTGTTCCATTTGATAAACGGTCCAAATCTCCCTACTCCTTTTTGAACAGGTAAGTTTTCATATTCTGCAATAGGCGCATCTGCTTTTCGTTTCTCTTCGATTAATTCGATGGCACGGTCCATTGAAACGGACATCGGGTTTTCATCTTTCGAAAGAGATACAAATGATTTTCCAAATTTCACATAAGGTCCAAACCTTCCATTAGCCACGACCACCTCTTCTCCTTCATATTCTCCAAGGGTCTTTGGCAATTTAAACAGGTCCATCGCTTCTTCATAAGAGATGTTACCCAAGGTTTGCTCACCCTGAAGACTTGCGAATTTAGGCTTCTCCTCGTCGGTCACCTCACCAATCTGAACCATGGCTCCAAACCTTCCCAAGCGGGCATATACATTTTTTCCAGAATCCGGGTCGACTCCTAACAATCGTTCGCCCTTTGCTCGTTCCGCATTTTCAGATACATGCTCTACAGATTCATGAAATGATCCGTAAAACTCTTTGATCATCGCCGTCCAATCCTCTTTTCCTTCTGCTATCTCATCAAATTGGTTTTCGACATTCGCCGTAAAGCTCAGGTCCATAATTCCAGAAAAATGATCCACTAAAAAATCGTTTACAATTCTTCCTATATCCGTAGGAACCATTTTTCCTTTGTCAGCGCCAACTTTTTCGGTCAGGGTTTTTGTCTCTATCTGATCATTTGCAAGCGTCAATTCTGTATATGATCTGTCTTTCCCTTCAATGGTTCCTTTTACAACATATTCTCTTCTCTGAATCGTTGAGATGGTTGGTGCATAGGTAGACGGACGTCCAATTCCAAGCTCTTCCAGTTTTCTAACCAAAGATGCTTCCGTATAGCGATACGGAGCTTTGGTATATCTTTCAGTTGCATTGATATAACTGTTTTCCAACACCTCGTTTACCGCAAGCTTCGGCAACATGCCTGCCTGCTCTTCATCTTCCTGATCATCACCTTCCAGGTATACCTTCAGAAACCCTTCAAACGTAATCACCTCTCCGTTTGAGGTAAAAACCTCCTCATTCTTATCGTTGATAATACGAACATTGGTTCTCTCTAATTGAGCATCACTCATTTGAGAGGCCAGGGTTCTCTTCCAGATTAATTCATACAATCTCACCTGATCACTTTCAGCCTGAATACTTTTGGTACTCATATTTGTAGGTCTGATCGCCTCATGCGCTTCCTGTGCTCCTTTCGACTTGTTTGTGAAATTTCGAGGTGTACTATAGGCTTCTCCATAAGAAGAAATGATTTCTTCCTGAGCCGCAGTTTTAGCATCATCAGATAGATTCACACTATCCGTTCTCATATAAGTAATGAGTCCTGCCTCGTATAATCTTTGTGCTACCACCATGGTTTTGGCCACCGGAAAATATAGTTTTCTAGAAGCTTCCTGCTGTAAGGTGGATGTTGTAAACGGTGCCGTAGGCGATTTCTTAGCAGGCTTCTTGGTAAGATCGTCCACACTAAAAATGGCTCCCTTACTGGACTCCAAAAAATGCTCAGCCTCTTCCCTGCTTTTAAAGTTTTTCGGAAGTTTGGCTTTAAATTTCCTACCATCAATATTACTAAACTCAGCAACAATTCTGTACGATGCCACTGGATTAAAATCCTCAACTTCTCTTTCTCTTTCAACGATTAGCCTCACAGCTACCGATTGAACCCTACCTGCTGATAAGCCCCCTTTTACTTTTTTCCAAAGCACAGGCGATAACTCATACCCTACCAATCTGTCCAACACTCTTCTGGCTTGCTGGGCATTCACCAAATCATAATTAATACTTCTTGGATTTTCAATGGCTTTTAGAATCGCTTTTTTCGTAATTTCATGAAAAACAATTCTTTTGGTATTCTCATCGGTCAGTTTCAATTGTTCAAATAAATGCCAGGCAATAGCTTCTCCTTCACGATCCTCATCACTCGCTAACCAAACTGTTTCTGCTTTTTTAGCTAGTGATTTCAATTTTTTAACCACCGCCTTTTTGTCTGTTGAGACACTGTAGTTCGGTTTAAAATCACCATCTACATTTACCCCTAATTCTTTAGAAGGCAGGTCAGCAATATGCCCATAACTAGATTCAACCACATAATCTTTTCCTAAAAATTTTTCAATGGTTTTAGCTTTGGCGGGTGACTCTACGATGACTAAATTCTTCGACATTCTTATCATTTTTATTAGGAACGCAACATAAGAAAGATTTCTTACAAAACACGACGTGATTCCTTATTTTGAGATTGCAAAAGTATATAGAAATTTTTAAATCATAATTTTCTAATTCAAAAATCGCACGTTTTATGGATATTTTAACGTTGAAGAAATGGTAATTTTTATGCCAAAATGTCATAAAAACAAATTTTGATTGTATCTTTGCAAACCGAAAATTTTTAGAATGGCCAGTGAAAATATCATAGAAGAAAAAAAGCAAGGACAAGCCTTGGTAACTGATAATGTTGAAGGAAACAATAAAAAACTTTTTATAGAAAGTTATGGATGTCAGATGAATTTGAATGACAGTGAGATCGTTGCATCCATTTTAGCCAAAGAAGGATTTAATACGACCCCTACACTCGAGGAAGCGGATCTTGTTTTGGTAAACACCTGTTCTATTCGAGAGAAAGCCGAACAGACAATTAGGAAACGACTACAGAAATACAATCGCGTCAGACGCATTAATCCTGAAATGAAAATTGGGGTAATGGGTTGTATGGCGGAAAGACTGAAAACCAAATTTCTGGAAGAAGAAAAAATGGTTGATTTAGTGGTTGGACCAGATGCTTACAGAGACCTTCCTAATTTGGTAAAGGAAATTGAAAGCGGAAAAGATGCTATCAATGTGATCTTATCCAAGGAAGAAACCTATGGTGACGTAACTCCGGTTCGTTTGAACAGCAACGGGGTGTCTGCCTTTATTTCAATCACGAGAGGTTGTGATAATATGTGTACTTTCTGTGTGGTTCCTTTTACCCGAGGTAGAGAAAGAAGTCGTGACCCGCAAAGTATCGTTAAAGAAGCACTTGACCTCTGGGAAAAGGGTTACAAAGAAATTACTTTATTAGGTCAGAATGTTGATTCCTATTTATGGTATGGAGGTGGATTGAAGAAGGATTTCAAAAATGCCTCGGAAATTGCAAAAGCCACGGCAGTAGATTTTTCTAAATTAATGGAAATGGTGGCCCTTTCAGTACCTGGAATGAGGATTCGTTTCGCAACATCAAATCCGCAAGACATGAGTATTGATGTGCTTCATACCATGGCAAAATATGACAATATCTGTAAGTATATTCATTTACCTGTTCAAACGGGAAGCACAAGAATGCTTGAAAGAATGAATAGACAGCATACCAGAGAAGAGTATATGGAATTGATAGACAACGTTAAACGTATTATTCCGGACTGTGCCATTTCTCAGGACATGATTACTGGTTTTTGTGGAGAAACAGAAGAAGATCATCAAGACACCTTATCCCTTATGGAATATGTAAAATATGATTTTGGTTTTATGTTTGCTTATTCTGAAAGACCTGGCACACTTGCGGCCAAAAAAATGGAGGATGATGTACCTCATGAGGTTAAAAAGCGACGACTTTCTGAAATTATCAACCTGCAACAGAAGCATGGACTCTACAGAATGCAGAACATGGTAGGTAAAACGGTTGAAATATTGATCGAAGGTGATTCAAAAAAATCTGCGGCTCACTGGATGGGAAGAAACTCTCAAAATGCCGTAGCCGTTTTCCCAAAATCGGATGAAAAAGTTGGAGACCTCGTCATGGTTCGCGTGGATGATTGTACTTCGGCGACACTGATAGGTACCAGAGTAGCCTAGGCAAATAAAATAGTAACTCCTGATAAATCGGGATTAAAATTAGATATATTGGATTCATTACAAACCATAAAACAACGATTCGGAATCATAGGAAATAACAATCAGTTGAATCTCGCACTTCAAAAAGCGATGCGAGTGGCACCAACTGACATTTCTGTTTTGGTTACCGGAGAAAGTGGTGTGGGTAAAGAAGTGATTCCTAAAATCATCCATAACCTGTCTCATAGAAAACACGCCAAATACATTGCGGTAAACTGTGGAGCCATACCGGAAGGAACTATTGACAGTGAATTGTTTGGCCATGAAAAGGGTTCTTTTACCGGTGCATCTCAAACACGTAGCGGTTATTTTGAAGTGGCTGATGGAGGTACTATCTTTTTGGATGAAGTTGGAGAACTGCCCTTAACAACGCAGGTTCGACTGTTGAGAATTTTAGAAAACGGAGAATTTTTTAAAGTGGGGTCCTCTAAAGTGCAAAAGACCAATGTCCGGATTGTTGCAGCCACCAATTTAAA
>NZ_JBPCUJ010000015.1:0-16846 GCF_051011215.1 Lutimonas sp. | reverse complement strand
CCTCTTCCCATCCCGAACAGAGAAGTTAAACCTATCAGCGCTGATGGTACTGCCACTGGTGGGAGAGTAAGTCGTTGCCTTTCTTTTAAACCTCTAACATTTATTTGTTAGAGGTTTTTTTATGCCCAAAATTTACCCAAAATAACTCCCCATACTCCCATCAACACCACCAAACAACAAAGCTCCCATGGCAATACACCTTCGTGAAAACCTTAAATGCGAAACCGGATCAATGTATTGCTGTTTTAGTGTCACAATTTCAGTTTTCAGGAGTCTTTAAATAAAAATCAAACGTATGCATACCAGAATAGTGGGTCTGGTCATTTTTCTTTGTTCAATGGTTTGCTCTTTGAATATGAGCGCTCAGGAGAATGAAGGGGATCTGTCCCTGACAATTGAAAGATTTAAAGAGAATACTATTTATTTGTCTTCTGATGAATTAGGTGGAAGGGGTGCTGGTAGTGAAGGTATAAAACTGGCTGCCTCACATATAGCAAATGAATTTTCAAAAATTGGTCTGGAAACACTTCCTGACGGAACGTATGTCCAGTTATTTGATTATCCGGAGCAAGAAGAACAGGAGTCTAATATCATTGGATTTATTCCGGCACAGGAGCCAACAACAAAATCCTTGATATTTACTGCTCATTATGATGGGTATGGCATTATTAAGAATGTAGATCAGTCCGATTCTATTTATAATGGAGCACGTGATAACGCGATTGGAGTAGCTGCTTTAATGGAATTAGCAAGAATTTATGTTGATCAGAAAGCACCGAAGGTGAATCTTGTTTTTATGGCTACCGCAGGAGAAGAGTTCGGCCTGGTGGGGTCTTCTTATTATTTGGAACATCCCGTGTTTAATGCGGATGATATTGTGATGTGTTTAAATATCGATGGTTTTAATGTGTCGGGGAAAAGGGCTAATTTTTTTGTGATGCCCAGACAAGGGGTAGATTTTGTGGATGATATGGTGTTGGTAGCCCAACGCTGTGGATGGATATACGACCCTCCGGAATGGGTGGATAGTATGAATAAAAATTTTGATACAGCCTCTTTTCTGTCCAGAAACATTCCTGCCATGACCTTATGGATTGGAGATAGGTTGCTGAATGGAGAAATGGCTCCAAAGCTGAATTTTGGAAATATTCATAGTCCAGAGGATGAAATTAATGGGGCCTGGGATTGGAGTGGGGTGCAGGATCATTTAGAGTTGTATAAAAATGCAGCAGATTATTTTATAAATTTAAATTCAAGCGTGCATGTAAATGACCCTGGTTTATTTCAGTAAGGTATTCATTATTGTCTTCTGTTAGCCAGCAATGGTGGGGCTTCTCCATTAAAAGGGTTGCTCCTTCCAATACTTTTCGCTCCCATTCCTGAGGCATTGATGACGGCTCTGCTGCCATAGCGTTTTCGGATATTGTCCATGGCCTGGTATAAGCTGATCACTTTATCGCAATCTTCAAATAGATTGATTTGATGCCCACCCTCAACCAGGTGACTGAAGTTGATACCAATCAATCGAACTAATAAACGACGCTGGTACAGCCTTTTGAAAAGTTCTAGTACAACAGGGAAAATACTATGGTCAGAAGCGCTGTAGGGGATACGCTTTTGCATGGTATACGTTTGAAAATCAGAATACCTGATCTTTACAGATACACAGGCGGTCAATTTGTTACCGTTTCGTAATTGGTAGGTAAGTTCCTGGGCCATAGCTGTTAATATGGTTTTTAGTTTGGATATATCGGTAGTGTCACGATCAAAAGTTCTTTCTGTTGAAATAGATTTGCGCTCCTGGTATTGTATCACTGGTGTGTTGTCAATACCATTGGCTTTCTTCCAGATAGAACCTCCGTTTTTTCCTAAAACTTTCGACATCATTTCAAAAGGCATTTCCTGTACCGTATGAATTTTTCTAATCCCCAGATCACAAAGAGATTTATAAGTTACTTTTCCCACCATTGGGATCTTTCTTACTGATAAGGGTGCTAAAAAAGGTTTTTCATCTCCTTTATCGATTCTGATCTTATTATTTGGTTTGGCTTCACCAGTGGCGATTTTTGCAACTGTTTTATTAATGGACAAACCAAAAGAGATGGGAAGCCCGGTCTCCTTGATCACTTTGTTTCTTAACTCAGAGGCCAGTTTGTAAGAGCCAAAAAACTTTTCCATCCCCGAAAGGTCAATATAAAACTCATCGATAGAGGATTTTTCATACAAAGGAACATTCTCCTTGATAATATCTGTCACCATCGTCGAGTACTTGGAGTAGATGCCTGAATTTCCTCTTAGTATAACAGCCTCCGGACAAAGTTGTTTTGCCATCCGCATAGGCATGGCAGAATGGATACCAAACCTGCGTGCCTCATAACTGCAGGAGGCAACAACACCTCTGTCTGAAGTGCCGCCTATTAGTACAGGCTTGTTGTTTAATTTACTGTCTATCAGTCGTTCACAGGAAACAAAAAAGGTATCTAAATCCATGTGAAGAATATTTCTTTCGTTTAACTGTCTCATGTCTTGATCTGTTTAAGAGGTTCTTCTGCATAGCGGGCATCCTGCATCATATCTAATTTTTTCATACTGTATATCTCTATGCTGATACTGTCAAATTCTTCGGTCACCTTACCGGTAAGTTTATAAACGCCCCTGCCTCTGAAGGGATACTTTTTGGCAACAGGAGGGAAGTGTACTGTGTCGAGATAATCTCCGGCCCTATCTAAAAAAGTACCAAAATACATACGATCACCTTTATGCGTAGACGTGTGCTTGGCTGTTACGTAATAACCATAAGTTACCACGGTTTTATGTATATGATCAGCTAAGTTTTGAGCCATGAGGGAAGGCCCTGATTTATCGGTGGTCAGTTCAAAAGGATCGCATAGCGGAAACCCGAGGTATTCTATTTCATCAAAAGCATCTTCGTATTTGGTGCTGGGTAAGTCTGGTGTTTTATAGCTGATCTTTTCTGTTTTGAACAGTGTAACCACCTGCTCTTCCATACTTACTTTATTGATTTTCATATAAGCTTCCCATAAGAGTTCTCGCTTATTTCTTCCGGTGAATTTAAAGGCATTGATCTTAATAAGTATAGAGATCTGTTCAATTGAAATGGGTACTCTGTCAATGAAATCATCCAGGTCTGTAAAAAAACCATTTTTGTTTCGTTCATATATAATCTTTTTGGCATGGGCTACTTCGAAGGAGTGGAGCAGAATAAACCCCAGGTAGATATTTTTTCCTTCAATGCGGGTTTCATAATTACTTTTGTTGATATCAGGAGCCTGGATAATTCCTCCATGCATCTTGGCTTCATGTAAGTAAAGGTCCACCCTGTAAAAACCTCCAAAATTATTGACAGTGGCCACCATATATTCGAGGGGGAAGTAGGCTTTTAAAAATAAACTCTGATAACTTTCTACGGCATAAGAAGCTGAATGCCCTTTCGCAAAGGCATAGCCAGCAAAGCTTTCAATTTGTCTCCAGATCTCGGCTGTTAATTCAAAAGAGTGTCCTTTTTGTTTACAGTTTTCAAAAAACTGATTCTTAACTTTTGAGAATTCTTCTCTGGACCTGAATTTTCCTGACATGCCTCTTCTCAGCATATCAGCTTCCCCTAAGGTAAGTCCGCCAAAGTAATGAGCTACCTTGATGACATCTTCCTGATATACCATTACTCCATAGGTTTCAGGCATGATCTTTAAAAGAATGGGATGTGCATCTTTTCTTTTTTCCGGATGGCGATACCTTAAGATATATTCCCGCATCATTCCTGATTTGGCTACTCCCGGTCTGATCACTGAGCTGGCTGCTACCAGGCCCAGGTAATTATCTACCTGTAATTTTTTTAATAACATTCTCATGGCAGGGGACTCCACATAAAAACAGCCAATAGCTTTGGCGTTTCTCAATAAGAATTTAATTTTTTTATCTTCTTTAAAACGCTTGATATCATGAATGTCAATAGGGGGGAGCTCAGGCCTGTTGTAACGAACAATCTCTACGGCCTCTTTGATTTTCCCCAACCCTCTTTGGCTTAGAATATCAAATTTATAAAGGCCAATATCTTCAGCAACAACCATGTCAAACATGGTTGTTGAAAACCCTTTTGGAGGAAAAAAAGTAGCGGTATAATGGCTAATCGGTTTTTCAGAAATCAAAATACCACCTGCATGAATTCCCAGGTAATTGGGAAATCCCTCTATAAACTGGCTATAAGCAATTACCAGCTTTGATAAAAAATCCAATTGCTCAATATGGAATTGTCTTTTACTAAGTTTATCAATCTCTTCTTTGGGCAGACCAAAAACTTTACCGAGTTCACGCACCGAAGCTTTAAATTTAAAGGTATTATATACACTGATCAGAGCGGTATTTTTAAAGGTCTTAAAGATAAAGTTTGTAATATCATCCCGGTCTCGCCATGAAAAATCAATATCAAAATCAGGAGGGTTCTTTCTGTAAAGATTAATGAACCGTTCAAAATAAAGATCAAGTTCAATCGGGTCAACATCGGTAATACGCAGGAGATAAGCAATGATACTATTGGCGCCGCTGCCCCTGCCAACGTAGTAATACCCTTTACTTCTGGCATATTTTAAGATCTTCCAGTTGATTAGAAAATAGGAGACAAATTCTTTTTGGCGAATGATTTCCAACTCTTTTTCGAGTCGATTGAAAATGCGCGATCCTAGTTTCTTATAACGATATTTTAATCCCTGGTAAGCGAGTTTTCGCATCAACCTGAAATCTAATTCTTCATTGTTGGTATAGGTTTTTTGATTTTTAGGAATGGTGTTTTCAAAATCGAACTCAATACGGCATTGATTCAAAAGGTTTTTAGTGTTTTTTATAATTGCAGGATGGTCTTTATACAGCTCATATAATTCTTTTAGAGAAAACATCATGTCTTTTTCCAGCCCTTGCTCAGAGAGTGACAGCTTACTCAATAGTGTATTATTGGCAATGGCTCTTAGTAAGCGATGTGTATTAAAGCCTTTTTTATTTTGAAAAGAAACGGTTTGTAAAATCACCAGTTTGTCAAGAGGTAATTTTGTTTTGGAAAACTTTAATCTGGGAAGATCATCGGGTCTGACGCCGAGAAATTCATTTTCTTTTAAAGCTTGTTTTAAACATTTTGAAAAAGGATAAATCACAAAGGTTTCCGGTAGCACAGGAGCTTCTGCATTTACAAAAAACTCTTTTTGATGTAATAAAGTACTGAGGTATTCATTGATATATTGAAAGCCCTGGTTATTCCGGGCCAGTAATATAAATTCCTGCTGTACACTATTTCTAAAATCAACACCCAGAACAGGTTTGATCTTGTACTTGGCTGATAAGCGTACAAAATCTATACAGGCCGTAGTGCTGTTTATATCCGTTAACGCAAAGGTGTTGACGCCTTTGTTTTGAGCTATTTCTAATAACTCTTCGGGCTTTATGGTGCCATATCGCAAGCTGTAATAGGTATGTGTATTCAGGTACATCGAGGTCTTAAAAAGATAATTTTGGAATATGTTACAAATTTAGGTTATATTTGTACCACACCTTGATAAGATATGTACCATTATGAGTTTTATTGCAAATAACATCAAACATTTGAGAGAGCTGAAGCACCACACCCAGGAGTTTTTCGCTAATGAATTGGGTATTAGCAGAGAACGTGTGGCCTCTTATGAACAAGGCAGGTCTTCACCTCCGGTTGAGATCCTGATCGAACTTTCCAATTACTTTAATCTCCCCATAGATATCTTGATCAAAAATGATCTTTCCAAGGCAGAAGATGCTTCTTTTATCCATATTGGAAAGCAGCGTATTTTATTCCCTATCAAGGTGAATGAAAATAATGAAGATATGGTAGAGATCGTTGCCGATGATGCTTCCGCAGGTTATCTAAGGGGGTACTCGGATCCTGAATATATCGAGAGTCTGAATAGCCTGAAATTACCTTTTTTACCTACAGGAAAACACAGGGCTTTCCCCATCAAGGGAGATTCCATGCTTCCTATAAAAAGCGGTTCTTTTATCATTGCCAGGTATCTTGAAGATATACGTCATTTGAACAGTGGAAGTACTTATATAGTACTAACTCATAATGACGGTTTGGTCTACAAAAGAGTCTTTGATAAGGTCGAAGAACACCAATGTTTGCTGATGGTGTCGGACAATAGAAAGTATGATCCTTATTATGTTCCGGTAAATGAGATCCTCGAATTATGGGAATTTACCTGCCATATCAACTTGAGTGAATATGATGAAAGCGAGATCAATACAGAAAGTGTCGCACAAATGCTTACCAATATTGGAGTCCAGCTTGAATCCATCAGGAAGAAAGTAGGGTGATCTTATTCCGAGATCCTCGCAATCAACAATATCAATAATTCATTGCGGCATTACCTCATTATTTCATTTCTTTGTAGAACCTATGAAAATTAGATTCTCAATAGTATTTTTCATTCTTTTCCAGACAATCTCAGCGCAAGTAGGGGGAGAGCGAATCTATAATTTTTTGAACATTCCTACTTCGGCACCCCAAGCGGCCTTGGGAGGGGAGACACTCACTATTAATGACGATGTGAATCAGCCTTTATGGAATCCTTCTACCATCAGTAAGTTTATGGATAATCAGGTTTCTGTGAATTATGTAAACTATTTAACAGATGTGAATATGGGATCGGCGACTTATGCCCATACGATCAATAGACGGTTTGGAACCCTTCACACGGGTGTGCAATACATCAATTACGGAGAATTTATAGGGGCTGATGAAGAAGGCGTAGAAACGGGTAATTTTGGAGCGAGAGATCTTGCAATATCCGTGGGCTATGCCTATAACTTTCCAAGATCAGATTTTTATGCAGGGGCCAATTTAAAATACCTTAGTTCCAAAATTGAGAATTTTACTTCCTCCGGTGCAGCGATGGATTTGGGATTGTATTACTATTCAGATTTAAGACCCTATTCTTTTACAGCAGTTATCAGAAACCTGGGTTATCAGTTTTCACCTTATGATGAACAACGAGAAGAAATTGCTTATGATATAGCGGTGGGAGCCTCCTATCAGTTATCAGATGTTCCCTTGAAGTGGCATTTTACGATCAACAGCCTGCAGCAATGGAATATAGCGGTTTCCAACCCTTCAAATGATGAAACGGATCTGGAAGGGAACACGAGTTCTGAAGACATCAATTTCTTTCAAAATGCCATTAGACATTTTGTAATTGGAGCGGAGTTTTTTCCGGAAAAGAAGTTTAATTTAAGGTTGGGATATAATTTTAGAAGGGCAGCAGAATTAAACCTGACGGAAACCAGAACCTTTGCCGGAGTCTCGGCCGGGTTCGGATTACAAATGGGAAGACTGCATTTAGATTATGCCTTTACAAAATACCATCCTGTGGATAATTCCAGTACCTTTACCTTGTATATTGACTTAACTCGAAAAGGATTTTAACATGACTGAGCCTAATAAAATCATCATTGCGATTGATGGGTATTCATCAACCGGAAAAAGCACTCTGGCTAAACATCTGGCAAAAGAAATTGGCTATGTATATGTGGATACAGGTGCCATGTATCGCGCTGTGGCTTATCATGCGATGAATCAAGGTTTTATCAAGGACAATGCGTTAAACAAGCAAGCGCTAATTTCCGATTTGAGCAATATCAATTTGCGATTTGAATATAATACAGCATTGGGCTATGCTGAAATATTTCTAAACGATGAAAATGTGGAAGGTTTTATCAGGTCTATTGAAGTATCCAATAAGGTAAGTCAGGTGGCCAGCATTTCTGAAGTTCGTGAAAAACTGGTGGAACAACAGCAGAAAATGTCATTGAATAAGGGAATTGTGATGGATGGTCGAGATATCGGAACGGTGGTTTTTCCGGATGCAGAACTAAAACTTTTTATGACGGCCAGTGCAGAAAAACGAGCTCATCGAAGGTTTAAGGAAATGACGGATAATGGAGTTGATATCAGCTATGAATCAGTGTTGGAAAATGTAACTTCAAGAGATCACCTCGATACAACAAGAGCAGATTCTCCTCTGGTAAAAGCCGGTGATGCTATAGAAATAGATAATAGCGATATGACTGTGGACCAGACCTATGCTGAAGCAATGAAATATGTGAATAAAAAAATAGGAGAGGTATAAACCTGCCCAAACCGGTGTTAGGGGATATTCAGGTACTTATGCGTTTGCAGAGAGATCTTCCATTGAGGATGCTCCATAACATAGTCCACGATTTGTGGCGTCATTTTATCTCTGTTACTCCATTCTGGTTGCAGGTATAATTCACAGTCTTTGCCAACTTTTGCCGCCTGTTCTTCAGCAAATTTAAAATCATGTTTATTATAGACGATTACTTTTAGTTCATTCGCTGCCTCATATACTTCTGGCAAGGGTAATTTATTTTTCTTCGGGGACAGACAGATCCAGTCGTACTGACCAGAAAGAGAATAAGCACCGGATGTTTCTATATGAACCCTAAGATTCACTTTGCTCAATTCCTGAGTGATATAATCCATATTCCACATCAGTGGTTCTCCTCCGGTAATCACCACCGTATTGGCATACTGTTTCGCCTTTTCAATAATTTGATCTGTGAGCGTTGGCGGATGCAATTCTGCATTCCAGCTCTCCTTGACATCACACCAGTGACAGCCAACATCACATCCTCCCACTCTGATAAAATAGGCAGCTTTCCCTGTGTGATAGCCTTCTCCTTGAATCGTGTAAAACTCCTCCATTAAAGGAAGCATTTCACCTTTGTCGATCAATATTTCGGTTTCTTTTAACATGGCGCAAAGATACTCAGGATATTCTGAATGGCAGTCATATTTTTTAAAGCTATTTTATCTTTTAAAAGCTTTAGAAAAGGCCTTTTTCTCAGCTTAAAAACCGTTGGATTAGATTTTTAATATTTACAGATAATGGTTAATTTTATCAAAAATCAAATCTATGTCTAAAAAGAATGAGTTTGTTGAGCTGATAGCTGAGGGTTATTCCTCAAAAGGAGAATCGATTACTCTTGGAGCTGCCATGCTGGGTGATGAAACCTTAACCGGTTCGTTGGTGAATATACCCTTGAAAACAATTAACAGACACGGGCTCATATCCGGTGCAACAGGAACTGGAAAGACAAAAACCTTGCAGGTTTTTGCAGAAAATCTTTCAGAAAAAGGAATTCCCGTTTTGTTAATGGACCTGAAAGGAGATCTTAGTGGCTTGGCCAAGCCAAGTCCTGGACATCCTAAAATTGACGAAAGGCATGAAAAAATAGGGATACCTTTTAACGCGAATGATTTTCCAGTTGAAATCCTGACCATCTCAGAACAAGATGGGACCCGATTAAGAGCAACCGTTTCAGAGTTCGGACCGGTATTGTTATCGAGAATTCTCGGTTTGTCAGAAGTACAAGAAGGTATTTTGGCTATACTATTTCAATATTGTGATGACAAGGATTTAGGATTGCTGGACTTGAAAGACCTTAAAAAAGTGCTGCAGTTTGCCACCCAGGAAGGTAAGTCTGAGATTGAATCCACCTATGGTAGAATATCTACGGCATCCACAGGTTCCATCCTGAGGAAAATTGTGGCCCTTGAGCAACAGGGAGCAGATCTGTTTTTTGGAGAACGTTCTTTTGATGTGAAGGATCTGTGCCGACTTTCAGATGATGGTCGTGGGATGATTTCGGTATTGAGGTTGACAGATATTCAGGACAAACCTCAGATGTTCAGTACTTTTATGCTGCAGCTTCTGGCTGAGATATATGGTTCTTTTCCTGAATTAGGAGATAGTGACAGACCGGAATTGGTACTGTTTATTGACGAGGCGCATGTTGTTTTTGAAAATGCTTCCAAGTCTTTATTAGATCAATTGGAGAGTATTGTGAAATTGATACGATCAAAAGGTATTGGTGTATATTTTGTAACACAAAACCCAAAAGATATTCCTTCGGATGTGCTGTCGCAACTGGGATTGAAAATTCAGCATGCGTTGCGCGCTTTTACGGCTAAAGACAGAAAGGCTATTAAATTGGCTGCTGAAAATTATCCAGATTCGGAATATTACGAAACCTCAAAAGTTTTGACCGAATTGGGAATTGGTGAAGCCCTGGTTTCGGCATTAAATGAAAAAGGTGTTCCTACGCCACTGGTAAAGACAATGTTACGAGCGCCGATGAGTAGAATGGATATTTTATCCTCAAAGGAGCTGAAAGAGCAAATAGCTTCGTCTGAAATTGCCTCCAGGTACAACGAGCATATTGATAGTGAAAGTGCCTATGAGTTATTAAATGAAAAAATTAAGACTGCTAAAAAGGAAGTCGAAGAAGAAAAGAAGGCTGTGACCAAATCTAAAAAGTCTGGTAGAACAACCATCAACCCAATTATTAAAGTGGTGACAAGTGCTACTTTTATAAGAGGTGTTTTTGGGATTTTGAATAAAGCTTTTAAGAAGTAGAGTTAATGAAATTTAAATTTGCATGATTTGAATTGTGTCTATATATTGTGCCATGTCAAAAAATTAAAAAACTAAAAATGAATAAAATTGTTGGACTGATTTTACTGTCAATTCTCTTGGTACAATGTGGTCAGGATAAGGATACTATGATTCTTAAGAATCAATTGGGAGAAATTACAAAGAATACGAGTCTTGAAGACTTGGATAAGATATTTAAGAACGATTCGATCGAAAAGTATCCTGTTAAATCTGACATAAAAAGAGAGTATAGAGTGTTTGAGGCTGATGGCAAACCCGCATTGATTTTTTTGACCGAGGTTGAAAATGATTCTGTGAAGGGGTTGAAGCTGGTAAAGATCTATAGTGACAAGTATATGACAGAAAAAGGCATCTCAACAAAATCCGTGTATAAAGATGTAGCCGATACCTATTCAATCGATGAAATCGAAACTTCTTTTACGGCGGCGATCCTGTTTGTAAATGAATTGAATGCTACGATCTTATTAAATAAAAGTGATTTGAATCTTGATGAATTTGACATGCGTGAAATACGTGCCGACCAGATTCCTGATAAGGCCAAGATCAATTATATATCGCTTTGGTTTGAATAGTAGAGCGATAGGGATTTAAAAAATATGGATCATGAAAACTGAACGGTCAAAGGTAAAGAGAATACCGAAAAGGGGTTTTTATGATAAGGAAACCGTTTATAGAATTCTGGATGCAGATTTTATCTGTCAAATCGGTTTTGTTCACAATGAGCATCCAATTGTCATTCCGACTATCTATGGAAGAAGTGGGGATTTACTCTATTTCCACGGTGCCAGTGTAAGTCGAATGCTTCAAACACTTGAAACTGGAGTTCCTGTGTCGATCAATGTAACCAGAACCAATGCCCTTGTATTGGCTAGATCTGCCTTTCATCATTCATTAAATTATGAATCCGTGACACTTTTTGGAACGGCAACCTTAGTGTCGGATGAAGAGGAGCGAATGAAGGCGCTTCATATTATTTCTGATCAGATTATCAAAGACCGGTGGGAAGAAGTACGAAAACCAAATGATAAGGAACTCAACGTAACAAAAGTATTAAAGCTGAAGATCCAAGAGGGTTCCGCAAAAATTCGTGAAGAAGGAGTCGGTGATGATAAAAAGGATTATGATCTTGACATTTGGGCAGGAATTGTTCCAATTGAAAGAACCTATGGAGCAGCGATTCCTGATCCCTTGCTTAAGCATCCTACTGAGTTGCCAAAAAGCGTTTTAAACATTGAGAATGAAAAACTATAAGATTCAAAAGCAGCCTTTTATTGTACCAACTGATGATGGCAAATTAATTGAAGAGCATTTTGGACATGCCTCTGTAAAAGCAGATATAAGTCTGGCACATATGGTGGCCCCTCCAGGTTGGTCAGAACCATTTCAAACACCTGACTTTGATGAATATACGTATATCATTAGCGGAAAGAAAAAATTTATCATTGATAATGAAGAAGTTGTCTTGTCAGCTGGAGAATCCATTAAGATTCTGAAAGGAACAAGAGTGCAATATTCAAATCCATTTGATACTGCCTGTGAATATATTGCCATCTGTAATCCACCTTTTCACTTAGATCTGGCCAACAGGGAAGAAGAGTGATTATTTAATGAATTTCTGTTTGTCGGTGCGATTGGTTTTTTATTAAAAAATCGCTATTTTAGTAGGTGACTTATTCAATTGCACTAACTAAAACTTACTCCTCCGATGAAAAATTTTCAAACTTTTTTAGTACTTGTATTCCTATGCATAAATGCTTCCCTCTTCGCCCAAGAAAAAGAATCCTCTAATTTGATTCTAATTACCAATGTAAAGGTATGGGATGGGCTAAGCGATAAATTAATTGAAGCGGATGTTTTGATAGAGAATAACCTAATCAAAGAAGTGAATAAAGGTATAAAGCATTCTGAAGAAATTTTACTAATAGATGGAAAAGGAGGGACCTTGATGCCCGGTCTTATAGAAGGTCACGGTCATTTATATATGAATGGAAATTCTTTACCCGATATTGAAAATAACAGAAGTTATGATGAATTGGCAGTTAGAGGTGTGGCGAGAGCAAAGTCAGCGTTGATGTCCGGTTTTACAACCTGGAGAGATGCTGGTGGAATGGGAGCTGGTTTGAAAAAATCCATCGATGCAGGAGTTGTAGATGGCCCAAGGATATATCCTTCAGGAGCTTTTATTGGTCCAACAGGATCTCATGCTGATTTTAGAAATTTCACGACTCCAAATGAGACAGTTTATGGGGCTCATTCTTCAGGAGGAAGAAATAATATGACCTTTACAGCCGATGGAGTTGATATGATCAAAACCGGAGCCAGACAGAATTTTATGCAAGGCGCTACTCAGATAAAAATAATGTCGAGTGGAGGGGTGGCTTCTTCCTTTGATCCATGGCAATTGGATGCCTATTCAGCGGAAGAAATCAGAGCGGCCGTTGAGGTGGCAGACGCATATGGTTCTTATGTTATGTCACATGCCTATAGCAAAAAATCTATGATGCGTTGTTTGGAGAATGGTGTGAAAACTTTAGAGCATGCCTTTATGTTTGATGAAGATGTTGCGAAACTTATGAAGGAAAAGGGCGCTTTTATGACCACAAACATGACTGCTTTTTCTCCTTATTTAGGAGAAATAGAGGCAATTAGTTCTAATCCGGCTTCGGCCCGAAAGGCAGAAACGGCTCAAAAGGCATTCGGGAACTATATTAAAAATGTCAATGAATTGCAGCCTGATTTGGGATTTCAATGTGATTGTGTTGGAGATGTGCCAACATGTGAAAAGCAGTCTGATCATTCCATCTATCTAAGCGGCGAATTTTTAGGTAATTTATTTACCTTGAAATCCTTGACTTCTGTCAATGGAAAAATGGTCAAGCTATGCGGTGAAACACTGGATCCATATTTTCAAGGTTCATTGGGAGTAATTGAAGTTGGTGGGTATGCAGATTTACTCATCGTTGATGGCAATCCTTTAGAAGATTTGAGCCTCATTGGTGCGAATGAAAAATGGTTCGATGCTGCACCAAGAACAGAAATTAAACCCATGAAGTTAATCATGAAGGATGGGAAAATTTATAAGAATACGTTATAATTAAGCATCCCTGTTTTCACAGGCGATCAATGTATTTTTTAACAACATAGCGATTGTCATCGGACCAACCCCTCCCGGAACAGGAGTGATAAATGCCGCTTTCTTACTTACAGATTCAAAATCAACATCCCCGGCCAATCTATATCCTCGTTTTTTTGAGGCATCACTAACTCGTGTGATCCCGACATCGATAATTGTCGATCCTTCCTTGACCATATCACCTGTCAGAAATTCTGCAATTCCTAAAGCTGCAACAACGATATCAGCTTCTCTTGTAATGGATGCAAGGTCTTTGGTTCGGCTATGGGCTATGGTAACAGTTGCATTCCCAACAGTTCTTTTTTGACTGAGTAAAATACTCATAGGTCTCCCCACGATATGACTTCGACCAATGACCACCACATTTTTTCCTGAGGTCTCTACCTTGTATCGCTCGAGCAATTCAAGTATACCATACGGTGTGGCTGGCAAAAAGGAAGGTAGATCAAGGGTCATTTTACCCACATTAACAGGATGGAAACCATCGACATCCTTGTCAGGATCCACAGCCATCAAAACCTTTTGTTCATCAATTTGCTTTGGTAAAGGTAATTGCACAATAAAGCCATCAATATCCTGGTCTTTGTTTAAATCTTCAATCTCGTGGAGCAATTGCTCTTCAGTTGTATCTTCAGGAAGGTCTATAAGAGTGGAGTTAAATCCAACTTTCTGACATGACTTTACCTTACTGTTGACATAGGTCATGCTGGCGCCGTCAGTCCCAACAATAATTGCTGCTAAATGTGGTGTTTTTAATCCGGCATCTTTACGCTTTTTTACAGCGACAGCAATCTCATCTTTTAAATTATCAGAAGTTTTTTTACCGTCCAGAATGATCATGTCGAATGATTTTTAGTTTTTAATAGTATGGAATTGATTGAAAGAAATTGCTACTGCATTCCTTTCATCATTTGCATCATTTTTTTACCGCCGCCGCCTTGCATCATTTTCATCATTTTGCTCATTTGATTGAATTGTTTCATCAGTTGATTCACCTCTTGAACATTAGTTCCAGAGCCTTTTGCAATTCTTTTCTTCCTACTGGCGTTTATCATGGATGGGGTGCTTCTTTCGGCCGGTGTCATAGAATGAATAATGGCTTCAATCCCTTTAAAGGCATCGTCATCAATATCCACATCCTTCATCATTTTTCCGGCTCCGGGTATCATTCCGACAAGATCCTTCATGTTCCCCATTTTCTTAATCTGTTGGATCTGCTTTAAGAAATCATCAAAACCAAATTGATTTTTAGCAATTTTCTTTTGAATTTTTCTTGCTTCTTCTTCATCGTATTGCTCCTGAGCACGTTCCACCAAAGAAACAACATCTCCCATACCAAGAATTCTCTCGGCCATACGATCAGGGTGAAAGACATCAATGGCTTCCATTTTTTCCCCGGTTCCTATAAACTTGATAGGCTTGTCGACCACCGATTTGATAGACAAAGCAGCTCCACCTCTGGTGTCACCATCTAATTTGGTAAGAATAACACCATCAAAATTTAGAACATCATTAAAGGATTTTGCCGTATTCACAGCATCCTGCCCCGTCATAGAATCAACAACAAACAGTGTTTCCTGAGGTTCAATGGCCTTGTGGATGTTTGAAATTTCCGTCATCATTTCTTCATCTACCGCCAAACGACCTGCGGTATCAATAATAACGACGTTCTTTCCATTGGCTTTGGCGTGCTTTACAGCGTTTTCAGCAATTTGAACAGGGTTCATATTGCCTTCTTCGGCATAAACTTCAACACCTACCTGGTCTCCAACAACTTTAAGCTGATTGATGGCAGCAGGTCGGTAAACGTCACAACCTACCAATAAAACATTTTTGGTTTTTTTATTTTTTAAATAATTGGCTAATTTCCCGGAGAAGGTCGTTTTACCTGACCCCTGTAAACCAGACATTAAAATAACAGTTGGCGCACCTTTTAAATTCAGTCCAACTGTGTCACCACCCATAAGTTCAGTCAATTCATCTTTGACAATTTTCACCATTAACTGACCAGGATTCAGGGTTGTTAATACATCCTGACCCAAGGCTTTTTCCTTGACAGTATTGGTAAAGGTTTTGGCAATTTTAAAGTTGACATCGGCATCTAATAAAGCTCTCCTGACCTCTTTTAAAGTCTCAGCAACATTGATCTCCGTTATACTTCCATGACCTTTCAGTACATGAAATGCCTTATCTAATTTATCACTTAAATTATTGAACATATTTTCTTATCAGATTATATACGATAGTGTTGTTTACAGCTGGCAAAGATATGAAAATACTCTCAAGATTTTAAGAAGAAAAGAGTGTATAATTTCTTACTGTTCTGATTTTTCAAATCGAATGGAAGTAGTATTTACACAGTAACGTTTTCCTGTGGTGTCTTTTGGTCCATCATCAAAGATATGACCTAAATGACCATCACAGTTTGTGCAAATAATCTCAGTTCTGACCATACCATGAGACCTGTCTGATACATAGGCAACTGATCCTTCGATCGCATCGTCAAATGAAGGCCAGCCACAATGTGATTCATATTTGCTGCCTGATTCAAAAAGCTGGGCATCACAAGCCGCACAATGGTAGGTTCCTTTTTCAAAATGTTTTGTATAGCCTCCGTTTCCAGGGCGGTCAGTTCCTTTTTCTCTCAGTACATAATACTGCTCAGGACTCAGGACCTGTTTCCATTCTTCTTCTGTTTTTTTTCCGTTTTTCTCCATGTCTGAATTTTCTTGAGCCATTATTGCTGTGCTCAGCAATAAAAGGCAGAATAGTGCTAAATTTTTCATTCTATAAAATCAATAATACGACCGATCACAAACTGATCTTTAAATATTTTGTGATGGCCGAGTCCGTTTGTAATTAATAATTCTCCATTTCTTAAATTTTGACGTATGGAAATGGCACTACTTACATGTACATATTTATCTTCACTGTCGTGAATGACAAAAGTAGGTATATCAATTTTTAAGGCTTTGTGTTCAGAAGTAAGACTATCTAAATCCTGGTGGAAACGTTGCTCAAACAGGCGTCGCATTTTTGTTGAAATAATCGGTTTTAACTCAATTTTTTCAACGGTATAGTCGAAGATTTTAGGAATCGAATTATCGGCGCCAATAGCTACGAGCTTATCCACTTTTAAGCCATCAGCAACCGCATTAATGAGAGACATTGCTCCAAATGAATGACCGATCGCGGCGTCAAA
>NZ_JBPCUJ010000014.1:0-86851 GCF_051011215.1 Lutimonas sp. | reverse complement strand
CCTCTTCCCATCCCGAACAGAGAAGTTAAACCTATCAGCGCTGATGGTACTGCCACTGGTGGGAGAGTAAGTCGTTGCCTTTCTTTTAAACCTCTAACATTTATTTGTTAGAGGTTTTTTTATGCCCCGAATGTACCCAAAATAACTCCCCATACTCCCATCAACACCACCAAACAACAAAGCTCCCATGGCAATACACCTTCGTGAAAACCTTAAAGGGCATCTCAAAACGCTGACACATAGACGAAACAGAGGTGTATGAAAATTTAAGTTGACAATGTTTGAAATATATTGTAACATTGCACTTATGATTGCATAGATATTCAATTTCTTAATATTTAGAATCTCCTATAGACCTATAGGAGGCAGCGCTTCGTTGCCATTCCATTCCAACTTTAAATCAAAAACATGCAATCAAAAACAAGTCAATTTAAAAAACTAGTCCATTATTTCAAATTAGCCATTTCAGGCCAGGAGAAGGAATTCACATCGGGTAGTATTAAAAAAGCGATTTTTTTACTCTCCATACCTATGATTCTTGAAATGCTCATGGAATCCATTTTTGCCATAGTAGATATCTATTATGTGTCAAGAGTCAGTGTAAATGCAGTAGCTACAATAGGATTAACAGAATCGATGATCACCCTGGTTTATGCTGTAGCCATTGGCTTAAGTATGGCAGCAACCGCCGTTGTAGCAAGAAGAATTGGTGAGAAAGATGCTGAAGGAGCTTCCAAAGCAGCAGTTCAGGTAATATTTCTTGGAATCGCCATTGCTATCATTATAATGATCATCGGAATTTTATATGCAAAAGAATTACTGGCCTTGATGGGAGCTGAACCAGATTTGATAGAAGAAGGCTATGGTTACACAAAGGTATTGATGGGGGGTAATATTACCATTATGCTCTTGTTTTTGATCAATGCCATTTTTAGAGGAGCCGGGAATGCTTCTATTGCAATGTGGACTTTAATTCTGTCGAATGGGCTCAACATTATTCTCGACCCGATTTTTATTTTTGGATTCGGCCCGATTCCGGCATTTGGTGTAGAAGGAGCGGCGATTGCCACCACCATTGGAAGGGGTACAGCGGTCTTATTTCAACTATCGATTCTTTTTTATGGGTATGGAATCATAAAAATCAAACTAAAGAATCTGATGTTGGATCTCAAGGTGATGATGAATTTAATCAAAATCTCACTGGGAGGAATAAGTCAGTTTTTGATCGGTACCTCAAGCTGGGTGTTTTTAATGAGAATCATGAGTGAGTTTGGGAGTGAAGTGCTTGCAGGATATACCATTGCCATAAGAGTAATGATGTTTACCTTGATGCCTGCCTGGGGTATGAGTAATGCGGCGGCAACGTTGGTGGGTCAAAACCTGGGAGCTCATAAACCGGACAGAGCGGAGATTTCAGTTTGGATAACAGGGAAATATAATGCCTGGTTTATGGGATTGGTTTCCATTGTATACGTGGTCTTTGGTCCGGAAATAATTAGCCTCTTTAATGATACTCCAAAGGTCATCGAATATGGAAGCCTTTGCTTAAGAATTATTGCTGCCGGTTATGTCTTTTACGGGTATGGTATGGTGGTTATCCAATCATTTAATGGAGCAGGAGATACAAAAACGCCTACCTATATTAACTTTGTCTGTTTTTGGTTGATACAGCTACCCTTTGCTTATTTGGTGGGCATCAGTTTTGATGCCGGACCCATTGGTGTTTTTTGGGCCATAACATTGGCTGAGATCTTGATTGCGGTCATTGGTGTTCTGTGGTTCAGAAAAGGGAAATGGAAAACGGTAAAAGTGTGATGAGCTGGCATGAACTTATAAGAAAGTAACTATATTCGTAGTGTTAATCAATTAATACACACAGCGTGAAATTAAGTTATATCACTTTCATTTGTATAGGATTACTATACGGATGTGTTTTTGGTCAAAAAGAGATGAGTTTTGAAGAATACAATCCTTCTTCCACATTGGTAGTTCCCGAAAATCCTGTACTCAAAGCGAAATTCCCTTTTATTGATATACACGGACATCAATACAGAATGCCGGAACAGGACTTGGCTCCGGTAATTGCCGCCATGGATACATTGAATATGGGAATCATGGTCAATCTAAGTGGAAGATCCGGAGAGCAGCTGCTTAAATCAGTTAAGAACATTCAAGACCATTATCCCAATCGTTTTGTGGTATTTGCTAATATCGATTTTGATGGCGTCGGAACCGATAACTGGACAGAAAACGCTGTTGCTCAATTAGAGAAGGATGTTAAGAACGGAGCAAGAGGTTTAAAAATCTATAAAAGTCTCGGTATGCGCTATAAAGATACCGATGGTAAAAGGGTAGGAATAGATGATCAAAGATTAGATCCTATCTGGGCCAAATGCGGTGAACTTGGTGTTCCCGTTTTAATTCATGCAGCCGACCCAAAATCTTTTTGGGATCCCTTTAATGCTGATAATGAGAGATGGTTGGAGTTAAAAACGCATCCACGAAGAAAAAGAAGTGATACGGATCCCGCGTCCTGGGAACAGATCATAAAGGAACAGCATAACATGTTTAAAAAACATCCGAAAACGACTTTTATCAATGCGCATATGGGCTGGTATGCGAATAATCTGGGTAAGTTAAGTGAATTGATGGAGGCCATGCCCAATATGAATGTTGAGATTGGAGCGATTATTGCAGAATTGGGAAGACAACCAAGAGCAGCGAATCGGTTTTTTGAAAAGTATCAGGACAGGATTCTTTTTGGAAAGGATAGCTGGAAGCCTGAAGAGTTTCCAACCTATTTTAGGGTACTGGAATCTGATGATGAGTATTTTCCTTACCATAAAAAGTATCATGCATTTTGGGCTATGTACGGGCTGAATCTTCCTGATGAAATACTGAAGAAAGTCTATTATAAAAATGCCTTAAGAATTGTACCGGGTCTGGATAGCAGTCTGTTTCCTGAGTAAAGAAATCTTATTGCTTAAGTATGGAAGTTGACAGTGTTTTTCCGGCTTCATTAATTTTTAGAAAATACAACCCTGTGGGGGTATTTGACAGGTCCAAGGTATAGTTGGAGTTTAAAATATCATCAACTTCATGGATGAGTCTTCCTCTGACATCATATACACTAACATTCATTGGTTCAAAACCTGGTCGTTGAATATAGAAAACCGAAGAAGATGGATTCGGATAAAGTTTAAAGTTATTCTTTGCAAAGTCATCTACTGCCAATACGGCTGTAGCTGCAATTGTAAAATTGTCAATGACCACCCCTTCGCCGTTTTCAGCCTGATCCGATGCAAAAACAAATCTAAAAATCACACTTGGTTCAGTATTTAAATCGCTTAAATTGTAACTGTATTCTTTTACTTGCAGGTCTGTACCTGTCCACTGTTTGCCTACAGTGATCGTTCTTTGAGGATCTATAAAATCGCTGTTATACCAATTAGGATCGTCGGAGGTTCCCAGGATCGACCAAGTCTCACCTTTATCCAAGGTATACTCAACATAAAATACATCCCAGTTTAGTTCAATATCATAGATCATGTCGAAGCTTATCATGGGATTTTCCATGATACTCAGATCATAACATGGCGTAATAAGATAACTGGTTGTTTCATCCGAATAATTTCCAACCGGATTCGTTACATAGGCCTTGTTAAATTTGTTTTTAAATTTAGTACTGGTTACTTCTGTTCTTTCCCACAACTTATCGGTACTTCCTAAAGTGATTTCCAGCCATTCATCCTGATTGACATCCCCGAAGGTATTTATATATTGCGCTTCCCCGGTACGGTTTGAGGTGAAGGAGCCAAATAGCATATTGTTATCATCAAAGGCATCATTTGCTACAGAAACATGTACTGTTAATGAATGTTTTCCCATGCTGACTTCTGCATTGTTTGGCAGTTCAATTTCCCTTATTTCATCGGGTTTAATACTTTCTTCAAAGATGAACTCGAATGGGATTCCATCGACGTCGTATTCGATGTTCACCGCATTAAAGCTTGTTAATCCATTATTTTTTACCGTTACGATAGGAGTAATTCCTCCGCACTGTACCGTATTATTGGTTTTTATATTGATCAAACTAATATCTGTATCAGCCTTTGAAACTTCAATGGGAGATTGGAAAACACCACGTCCATAGGTTCCTGCGGTGATCAATTTGTCTTCAATATTGATTTCAAGGTCATATACCGGTGAATTAGGTAGGCCGGTATCAAATACTTCCCATTGATCCATGGCATCATTGATGTGATAAACGGCAATATTGGTACCTAAATAAAGATCATTTTCTAAACTCTGGTTTTGATGCTTCACCACTAATTTCGGATCGTCTGGAAGGTTTTTGGAAATGTTTTTCCAATTGATTCCCCCATCTGTCGATTTAAATACATCACCGCCAAAACCTGATGTGGTCACATAAATGATATTCTCATTTTGATGATTTATCTCAACAGAGCTGATCACATTTGAAAAACTAACAGCTAATTTTTGAAAGGTCAATCCTTTATCAATACTTTTATATAATTTGTTAATTCTTGATGCTAAAATCACCTCGTTGTTGGAGGCAGCAATGGCCAAATGATCAAGATCTCCATCAAAAACTGCATGTGAAACCGCTTCCCATTTATTGTTAGCCAGTTTGTATAGTTTTGAGTAACCTGCGTATAAATTTCCTCTGTTGTCTGCTTCCAGGGGAGTCACCCAATTTCCACCACTATCCGAATTTTCTTCATCCAATTCCTCCTTTGGGGCCAAAGCCACAGTCCCTCCTTCGGTTTTACCGCCATTATAAGTAATGTTCAGGCTTCCGCCATACTGGGTAAAGCCATAGAAAATGTTTTCATTATTGGGATCCACAACACAGTCCATTCCATCTCCACTATGGTATTGATGCCAGGTCTCATTGCTATAGGCAAATCCGCCGTTATCCTGAAGACCTCCGACAATTCTTCCTGCGTTGCTTCGGGCGGTAGAAATTTTATAATATTGACTAATACTTAAATTCTCTGAAAGGTCTGTAAATGAGTTTGCATCATCGAATGATTCATAGATCCCACCATCGGTTCCAGCATATAATTTACCATTAAAATATCTAAGGAAATGAATATCAGCATGTGTATAAGCGGGATCTGAAGTATCCCACCATCGATTTTTCTGTACAAAGGAATCTCCGCCATCGGTTGATTTCCAGATATCGAGGGTTCCGACGATGACGATATTTTCATCCGCAGGACTAACCGTTAAGGCCATATCATACCAAGCCTGCTTGCTACCGCCAAAAATGTCTTCAAGGACCCCTGTTTTGACAAAACTCTCCCCGGCATCTTCCGATTTATAAAGACCTTGAAAAGTATTGTCCAGATTTGCGCTAAGAATATAAATGAAGTCAGGATTCGCCGGACTTACATCAATGGCAAAACGACCAGAAGTCTGTGGCAGTTCACTCGTTACTATGGTAAATTTACTTCCTCCGTTTGTAGACTTATAAAATTTTGATTGACTCACCGCATACACTGTATTCGGGTCACCAGGCTTTAGCTTAAAATCTACAATATTATTCGATAATTGCTTGGTCCAGTTACTGCCTGAATCGAGGCTCTTAAAAAGACCCTTATTCGTACTCACCCATAAAATTTCTGAATTATCAGGATGAATGTATATTTCATTTGACACGGCATTGGTATCAGAAAAATCCAAACCTGTTTTCTTCCAGGTCACCCCTCCGTCTGTAGATTTTAAAATACCCACACTATAGGTATCTCTGGCATCGTCATCACCTGTGGCGATATAGATGATGTCTGAATCATTCTTATCTATAGCAATACCGGAAACACCAATTTGAGGTAGCTCGTCTGAGAGCGGGTTCCAGTTTTGACCTGAATCAAAAGAACGCCATAATCCCCCGGCAGGGGCGCCGACGTAAAATGTTTTTGGATTGTTTGGGTCTATTATAAACGTGTTCACACGTCCCTGTCCTTGTTTTACATTGGTTGTATAAGGACCAATAGATTTCCAGTTACTTATACTGCTTTTTGGCAGACTGTTCTTCTGGACCCAGGATTGCCAAATCACCTGAGGAGTTGCTATAAAACCATTTTTTGTCAGTTGATTTTTCCAATGATTTTCCCACCTTTTATAAGGTTTAAAACCACTTCCTTTTGCGTTGCGATCTTTTCCTATCCAATAAGTATCAAATGATTTGCTTAGATCTTCTAGTTTGGAAATTTTAGCGAATTTATGCTGATCAGATGTTTGGATCCAAGGCGCGCTCTCATTATACTGTCCTAGAACAATATGACAAGCAAAAAGTAAAAAAAGGGATATTACTTTTCTCATTCAAGGGGAACTCTTGTAGCATTTTGATATCAAAGATACAAAAATTGTTGTCGATGGAATTTTTTGTTGCTTATAAATTACGGCACACTATCTAAGACCAACATGGTGTCTGTTGTATCAATTTCTGGCGATTCAAGAACTTCGTCAACAAACTTACTGATCTCCTGATTGAGTTCATCCTGACGATTCATATTGTTGATTTTTAGATTTAATGCAGAGAAGGCATCAATCATATTATTTGTTTCTTCCTCAACCGATTCTTGGGTAATCGTTGGGATACTGGACATATCTGCCAATCTCAGGGTTTCGCTGTAAAGCACATTTAGTCTGATTTTAACTTCAGGAATGTTTAGTTTTTCAACCCTGATCGAATCTTTAAGTTGTTGGGCAAGTACGGATAATTCTACACTGTTTAACAGGGCTTCACTTACTGTAATTTCCTGGTATTGGTTAATGAGATCTTTAAAGCTTTGATATTCGGGCCAGGATTTAACTAGGTCCGTAGCTTTTGCGTTTAAGGCGATGATGGAGTTGTTTGCTTTTATTGTTGTCTGTATTTGCTGATTAACAGCATCAGCTTCCAATGCCTCTTTTTTTTTGTTTTTGCAGGAACAAATTAAGAGAAGAAAAATAAAATATACGATTCGTATTCTGGGCATAAGACATTTTTTATCAATCCAAAAGTAAGGATAAATATGACAGAAGATCAAAGAACTTACATAGTTTTTCTATGGAAGAACTGCTATCTTTGCCCGAATATTTAATAGAATTTTATGGCTGCAAAAATTTTAATAATTGGATCGAGCGGGCAGATTGGCACTGAATTAGTGTTAAAACTTCGTGAGAATTATGGAAACGCCAATGTGGTGGCATCCGATATCCGCAAAGGAAACTATGAAGTAATGGAATCAGGTCCCTTCGAATTTCTTGATGTTACGAATAAAGATGATATTAAGGAAGTGATAGAAAGGCATCAAATAACAGAAGTATATTTAATGGTTGCGATCCTCTCAGTGATTGCAGAACAAAATCCACAGAAAGCCTGGGATTTAAATATGACTTCCTTGTTCAATATTTTGGATATGGCACGTGATGGCGTTATTAAGAAAGTTTTTTGGCCAAGTTCTATTGCAGTTTTCGGTCCCGATACGCCAAAAACAAATACACCTCAAGATACGGTTATCAAACCTTCAACTGTATACGGAATTAGTAAACTGGCAGGAGAGAACTGGTGCTCTTATTTTAAGAGTAATTACGGGGTAGATGTTCGAAGTCTGAGGTATCCCGGTTTGATCAGCTATAAGACGACTCCGGGAGGAGGGACGACTGACTATGCCGTTGAAATTTTTTACGAGGCAATTCGAAGAAAATCCTATACCAGTTTTCTTGAGGAAAATACGGTACTACCTATGATGTATATGGATGATGCCATTAATGCAACCATCTCATTGATGCAGGCAGATATACAGGAGGAATATGTTTCATATAATATTGGTGCTTTTAGTTTTTCACCTAAAGAACTTGCGGCAGCAATCAAGAAACAGATCCCTGAATTTACGATTTCTTATAAGCCTGATGCCCGACAAAAGATAGCATCCTCATGGCCACAGAGTTTAGATGACTCAAAGGCCCAAAAAGACTGGGGTTGGAAAGCGAAAACAGACCTTGATGAAATGGTAGTTACTATGTTACAGGGGTTACATTATAACATTTAGTTAGGTTTTATATTTGTTACGTCTAAAAGGCAAAATAAAGTACACATGAAGAACATAATTGAAAATAGTTTAAAAACGGCCCATAGTTATACGGCTTATAAAGAAATGATCCTTGAATTACTGAAGGAAGGTAAATCTACAGGAGTGAATCAAAATGAAGAATTGTTTCAATTTTCAAAATTGAACAATTCGAGAATGAAGCGTCTTGATAAGCAAACCAAACTAAATGAGGTGGCGATCACAAAGGCACAGAAAATAAATAAAGAATTTACCTGGATGGTACTGACCGAAAGCTGGTGTGGTGATGCTGCACAGACTTTACCTGTTATTAATAAGTTTGCTGAGGCCAATGATAAAATTGACCTGAAGGTGGTACTAAGAGATGAAAATGAGGATTTGATGAACCAGTTTTTGACGAATGGCAGCAAGTCAATTCCAAAGTTAATTGTTGTTGACAATCATTCAAAGGAAGTTGTTGGTTCCTGGGGCCCGCGTTCTGCTAAAGCTGCGAAAATGGTAACGGATTACAAAGAAGCGCATGGAAAGATTGATGCGAAATTAAAGACGGATCTTCAGAACTGGTATAACCAGGATAAGGGAATTCATATTGAAAAAGAAATGGTGGATCTTATAGAAGGAATGATTGACTGATATGAAAATAGCGATGGAAGAGCTCGGGGACGAATCAAAAGTGATTATTTATCCTGGAAGCAGAAAATTTTATGCGAATGAACTACCGGATCTTCAAGATAAAGTAGCCTCTTTTTGCAATAATTTAAAGGGAGTTGATCTGAATTTTGAGATTCGATATGATCGTTTCCTGGTGTTTTTTATCTCAGATAACACACCGCTTGATCTCGATAATCACAATTTGCTGGTGTCTTTTATTTTAGAGCTTGAAAAAACCTATGAGATATCTTTACTGGATAAGGTGAATGTGTGTTTTAAACAAGGACCATATGTTCAGTTAAAAGAAATTCCTGATTTTAAACTTTTGATAAAGAATAAAGGGGTTTCAAAAAAGACCATTGTTTTTGACAATATGATTACTACAAAGCTGGAATTTAAAGATTCCTGGGAAGTACCGGCTGGTGAAAGCTGGTTGTCACACTTTTTTTAGTCATTGGATTCATGATCCAATTGTTCGAGAAAAGTTTCTATCGAATTTGAATTTTCAACGGAAAAGGATCCGCTTTTAGTCCTTCTCAAGGAAGATAAATAACCTCCTGAATTCAATTTAACACCAAAGTCATTTGCGATGGACCGTATGTAAGTACCTTTGCTGCATGCGATTCTGAAACCTACGACCGGCAAGGATATGTCGGTGATTTCAAAACTGAAAATTTCGACCTCTCTGGATTTGATTTCCGTTTGTTCTCCTTTTCTGGCCAGTTCATAGAGACGCACACCGTCCTTCTTAATGGCCGAATAGATCGGAGGCTTTTGCTGTATGAGACCTTCAAAAGACTTCGCTGTGGCGAGTATATCTTTTTCAGTGATATGATCCGTAGCATAGGATTGATCTACTTCTGTTTCCAGATCAAAAGAAGGAGTCGTGCCTCCCAAGGTGATCGTGCCCGTATATTCTTTTGCCTCTGCCTGGTACTCATCTATTTTTTTTGTGAATTTACCCGTGCAGATTATGAGAACACCAGTGGCCAATGGGTCAAGTGTTCCGGCATGACCAACTTTAATTTTCTTTAGCTTGAATTTTTTACGGATCGCCCATCTGATCTTATTGACCACCTGAAAAGAAGTCCAGTTTAAAGGCTTGTCAATCACAAGTACCTGACCGTTTTTGAAATCGTCGACATTCATTACATATAGAAATAGGAATAACCAATGGCGAGGGCACCAACAATAAAGCAGTAGGCAGAAAAATAGTATAATTTACTTTTCTTTACCAAAGAGATCATCCAGTTGCATGCTACAAGTCCTGAAATAAATGCTGCAATAAAACCTATGAACATTACGCCAAAACTCTCATCACTAAAACTGATGGCTCCTCCCATAATATCTTTGGCTACCTTTCCAAAAATTAACGGAACGACCATTAAAAATGAAAACCTCGCAGCTTTGGTTCGGTCAACACCGAGGAGTACAGAGCTGGAAATAGTAGCCCCGGAACGCGATATTCCGGGCAGCATGGCGATTGCCTGCGATATGCCAATGATAAAAGCATTTTTATAAGAAACATTTTTGCTGGTATTTTTTGCTTTATCAGCAAGGAATAATAACAAACCTGTAATCAGTAACATAAATCCAACCAACAGCACATTCCCGTTAAAAAAAGCTTCCAGCTCCTCTTCAAATAATAAACCAATTATTACAGCGGGAATCATTGAAATAATGATTTTTACAGAAAACTGAAATTCCTCATTATTTTTGAATTGAAATAGTCCTTTGAATATTTCAACGATGTCTTTCCTGAAAATAACAAGGGTACTCAATGCGGTTGCAAAATGCAGGACCACTGTAAAAGTCAAACTTTCCTGAGGAACAGAATCATTTCCGAATAAAACTTTGGCGAGTTCTAAATGTCCGCTTGAAGACACTGGTAAAAATTCAGTTAGTCCCTGAACAATTCCAAGGATAATCGCTTCTAAATAACTCATGTTTTAAAGGAAGTAATAAGAGTTGAACATTCTTATTTTTTTTCTCGATTTGGATTCGCCATAATGGCATATACTTCAATTGCCAAGCCAATGAGCACAACAGTCGGTGCCAATCGTATTCTTCGAAAATTATAAATTTCTTCATTAAATACTGTCGGATCATCACTTCCTCCTCCCATCATCAGCGCAAAACCCAATAAGATCACAACAATGCCCATGATCATTATCAGATAATTCCTTTTTCCAAAAAGAAACTCTCCGTCTTGTTTGTTTTGATCCTTCTTCTTTACAGCCATTTTAGTAGTATAATTCGTCCGTTCTTAAATTTAAAAATCTTTGTGTTGCTAAAAAAGTACTAATCCAGGTAATCATAATTCCCATTCCAAAAACGATTCCGAAGAGGCTTGCCATTTCTACCCTGTCATCAATCATTCCAAATTCAGGAAAAGCATTATTTAAATAATACAATAAAACTGACAACTGAATAATAGCAAAAACGGCTCCGATTATTCCAAGCTTTACGCTGTTCAAAATAAATGGCTTTCGAATAAATCGTTTTGAAGCACCAACCATTTGCATGGTTTTAATGGTAAATCGTTTTGAATAAACAGATAATCGTATCGAACTGTTGATCAAGACCACAACAACTAAGGTGGCTAATCCACAGAATATTAATATAAAAAGGCTAATGCGTCGTACATTTTTAGTAAGTAGGTCGATGAGTGGTTTGTCATAAGAAACTGACGAAACAAACTGATTGTCTGCATAAATTGATTCAATTTCCTGCATTTTTTCAGGAGAAACAAATTCCGCTTTCACATAAATATCTATGGAATTCTCAAGAGGGTTATAGCCCAGAAAATCCATAAAATCTTCACCATTCTCTTTTTTATAGATCTCAGCAGCATCTTCTTTTGAAACAAATTTTGTACTCTTGGTAAATGCCTGTTCATCAATAGAAACCTGAAGATTTAAAATATTGTCTTTAGATACATCATTTTTTAAATACAGGGTAATGGCCGCACTTTCTTTAAAATAATTGGATACTTTTTTTGTATTCAAAATAAGAAGACCCAAAACTCCAATTAAAAATAATACCAAGGAAATACTAATAACGACTGACACATAGGAATAGCGCAATCTTCTTTTTTGGTATTTTTCAAAGGATTTACTCATGAATTATTGAATCTTTTTGCGAATTGCAAGGTAATTATTTCTGCACAAAAGGCAAATAAAAATTGTAGGTCCAAGGTAATTATTTAATATCCTGGCAAAGCTCTATCAGAACTCCGTTACTGCTTTTAGGATGCAGAAAAGCAATGAGTTTATTGTCAGCACCCTTTTTAGCCACTTCATGTATCATTTTGAACCCTTCTTTTTTGAGTCTTGCTATTTCCTGTTCAATATTTTCTACTTCAAATGCTATATGATGAATTCCTTCCCCTTTTTTTTCGATAAACTTTGATATCGGACTGTCAGGAGACTGCCCTTCCAGTAATTCTATTTTATTCGGACCGGTTTTAAAAAAAGAAGTGAGTACCCCTTCGCTCTTCACTTCTTCCATTTTATAAGGTTCTACGCCTAGTAAACTCGTAAAAAGTTCATTTGATGTTTCTATGTTTTTTACGGCAATTCCGATATGCTCTATTTTCTTCATTTGAATGATCTTGTCATTTCAAAAATAAAGATTTTATACTAATTCAGTTTTGATGCCACATTAACTCGAATAATACTATTTTTGTACCCATGGAAACAAACAGACAGAAAAAAATTGCAGGAGTAATTCAAAAGGATTTGGTTGATATCCTGCAAGGAGCGGCAAGGGATGGAATGAAAGGCGTCGTTATATCAGTGACTAAAGTACAGGTAACCTCTGATTTAGGGCAAGCCAAAGCATATTTAAGTATTTTTCCATCAGATAAAAAAGAGGAAATTATGGAGGGTGTGGTTGCAAATACACCAATGATACGTCATGCGCTCGCCTTAAGAACGAAGAATCAATTACGAAGAATGCCTGAATTGTTATTTTTTATCGACGATTCATTAGATTATATTGATGACATTGATAAGGCTCTCAAAGGGAAGGATAACCCTTTAAAGGATGATAATTTAAACGGAGAATAAGAAAAATCAGATCGTATTGAATTTTCCGCTGTACATAGCCAAACGCTACCTACTTTCAAAAAGCAGTAATAATGCCATTAATATTATTACGTTTATCGCAACTCTTGGGGTCATTGTGAGCACCATTGCATTATTTGTTGTGCTTTCGGTTTTTTCAGGTCTCAAAGATTTTAGTCTGAGTTTTATCAGAACATCAGATCCGGATCTAAAGATCAGTTCGACCTATGGCAAATCATTTTTCATGGGTGATTCAATTGAAGAAGCATTGGTTAAGAACAAAATTGCGGCCTATACAAAAGTAATTGAAGAACGTGTTTTTCTCAGCTATGGAGATAAATCTCATGTGGCAAGTGTGAAGGGCGTTGATTCAAATTATTTGAATGTCAACAGATTGGATACGGCTGTTTATTATGGAAACTGGGTGAATTATGATCATATCTATACTGTGGTTGTCGGGAGTGCTATTTCGAACTCACTATCCATTGCTTCTTATGATTTTACTGAAACCTTGAAAATGGCGGTGCCTCGTCCGGGGAAAGGGTATATTACCAATCCGAAAAATGCATTTAATCAGATAGGAGTTCAAACGATTGGAATTTACAGACTTACAGATGATATTGATAAAAAGTTTGTATATGGAAATCTGATCATGGCTCAGGAATTGTTAAACTATAAACCGAATCAGATATCTGCCATTGAAGTAAGAGTAGGGCCGGATGATGATGTGAAGGAAGTTCAAAACGAATTACAACTGAGTTTAGGAGATCGATTTGAGGTAAAAACAAGACAGCAATTGAATTCAGTATTTTATAAAATGTTAAACACCGAAAACCTTGTTTCTTATTTGGTGTTTACATTGATCCTTGTGATCGCATTATTCAATGTTATTGGAGCAATTGTAATGATGATAATTGACAAACGAGATAATTTAAAAACCTTGTTTCATCTTGGTTCGACCGTCAGAGAAATTAGGAAGATATTTGTGTTTCAGGGGTTTTTACTTACTTTTTTTGGTTTGGTAGTTGGGTTGGGCATTTCGATTCCATTTGTATTATTGCAAAAAAAATATGGCTTTATCATGATTACCCAATCACTGGCGTATCCTGTTGAGTTTCGATTGATTAACGTAGTTGTTGTCATTGTAACCCTATTGTGTTTGGGCTATCTTTCAGCTAAAATAGCCAGTGCAAGAATTTCAAAAAAATTAGTCTCTTAGCTGGTTTTGTTGCGAAGGGTACGAAACTTTGATGGAGGCCAGAGCCTTATGATTCTTCCCCAAACTTGTCCAGCACTTCCTCAAAGACCTCAAATACTTCTTCTTTGCTGTTTCCGGTAACCATACGAAGTCTATAATCTTTAAAGTGAGGGATGCCTTTAAAATAATTAGTGTAGTGTCGGCGTGTTTCATAGAGTCCGGCATGATCGCCGTTCCAGGCAATGGCCATTTCCAAATGTCTTTTCGCTGTTTTGACACGTTCTGGAATTCCAGGGGAAGGGAGGTGTTCTCCTGTTTTAAAATAGTGTTTCACATCGGCAAAAAACCATGGATTTCCAATACTGGCTCTTCCGATCATGGCTCCGTCCAGACCGAATTTATCACGCATGAGAACCGCTTTTTCGGCGGAATTGACATCTCCGTTTCCAAAAACAGGGATATGCATTCTCGGATTGTTCTTTACATCAGCAATGGGTTCCCATACCGCATCACCTTTGTACATCTGAGCCCTGGTTCTACCATGAATTGCGATGGCCTGAATACCAACATCCTGAAGTTTTTCAGCAACATCCTGAATGTAAATACTGTCGTGATCCCAACCGAGTCTTGTTTTTACCGTTACGGGAAGTTTTGTATGTTTTACCATGGCTTCACTTAGTGAAATCATGAGTGGGATATCCTTTAAAATTCCGGCACCGGCTCCTTTGCTAACCACCTTTTTTACCGGACAGCCAAAATTAATATCAATAAAATCAGGTTGTGACCTTTCCACGATCTCCACGGTTTTCAGCATCGATTCGAGATTGGCTCCGAAAATTTGAATACCAACAGGGCGCTCCTTGTCATAAATGTCCAGTTTTTGAACACTTTTTGCAGCGTCTCTAATTAACCCTTCGGAAGAAATAAATTCAGTATAGACTACATCTGCTCCTTGTTCTTTGCACAAAGCTCTGAACGGAGGATCGCTCACATCTTCCATGGGGGCCAATAACAGTGGAAAGTCTCCTAATTCTATGTCTCCTATTTTTGCCAAATCAAAATTTTAGGCTGCAAAATTACGCATTTTTTTAATATAGAATCAAAGCTCAAAACTATGCCTGATGGATTGAAGAGATCATCTTTTTAATGGCATTTACTTGAAATCGCTTTGATACTTTTTTAAAAAACGTATTTTTGAGTTTAATTAATCATTCCTATGAAAATCAAAATGTTTTTGCTGGCTGTTTTCACATTGTTAATTGCCTGCAAATCGTCACATGACAAAAGCGCCTATGACGGAAAATCGGGGGCTACAAAAATGGTAAATACGGTACATTATCCGGAAGAAAAACATCTTACCAATATCAGACAACTGACGTTTGGAGGAGATAATGCAGAGGCATATTGGAGTTTTGACAGCTCAAAATTAGTGTTTCAGGCAACAAATAAAGACTGGAGCTTATCTTGTGATCAAATTTTCACCATGGATGCTTCCAAAGCCTTGGATAGTTTGGAAATTCCTCAATTAATCAGTACCGGTACGGGAAGAACTACTTGCAGTTATTTTCTGCCAGGAGATTCAACCATTGTTTATTCATCGACCCATTTGGCTGACAAGGAGTGCCCTGAAGTTCCCAGAAAAGAAGACTATGGGAACAAGTATATATGGCCTGTGTATAAGGGCTATGATATTTTTGTAGCCGACCTTAAGGGCAATCAATTGAAACAATTGACATTTGAAGAGGGATATGATGCAGAACCAACAGTATCACCCAAAGGAGATCGGATCGTATTTACGTCAACGCGAACCGGAGATCTGGAATTGTTCACGATGAATATAGATGGGAGTGATGTAAGGCAAGTAACGAACGAATTAGGTTATGATGGAGGTGCTTTTTTTTCACCTGATGGAGAAAAGTTGATTTTTCGTTCTTCAAGACCTAAAACCGAAGAAGAAATAAAGGAATATAAAGATTTATTGGCCTCTGGATTGGTGCAACCGACAAATATGGAACTCTATGTTTGTAATGTGGATGGAACTGATTTAACAAAGATTACAGATCTGGGTAGTGCCAATTGGGCGCCTTTTTTTCACCCTTCAGGTAAGAAGGTGATTTTTTCAACGAATCATGTTTCGAAAAGAAGTTTTAATTTATTTATGATAAATCTGGATGGAACTGGTTTGGAACAGATTACATACGATAAGGTATTTGATGCCTTTCCGATGTTTTCACCAGATGGAAAGAAAATTGTATTCTCTTCGAATAGAAATAATTATGGAACAAGAGACACCAATCTGTTTGTGGCAGATTGGGTCGATTAAATAAAAAATATGTCAAAAAAATATAACTGGGCCATTCTTGGCTGTGGAAAAATTGCCAGAAAATTTGTGGCAGATCTCTCTTTGCTTCCAAATGCGAATTTGTATGCCGCCGCTTCGCGTAGCCTGGAAAATGCCAAAGAATTTGCCCAAGATCTGGGTTTTGAAAAAGCCTATGGATCTTATCAGGAAATGGTGGAAGATCCTCAGGTGGATGTGGTGTATGTGGCCACACCACATTCCAAACATCTGGAGCATAGTATGCTTTGTATGGATCATAAAAAAGCAGTGCTTTGTGAAAAGGCTTTTGCTATGAATACCAAGGAGGTGGATCAAATGATTGCGGCTTCGAAAAGCAACAATACATTCTTAATGGAAGCTTTCTGGACCATATTTTCAGCCAAGTTTATCAAGGTGATGGAATTAGCGAAAGACAAAGAATTGGGGCAACTGCGATTTGTAAAATCTGACTTTATGTTTAAGGCAGACTTTGATCCAGATAAGCGATTGTACAATATTGACCTGGGTGCTGGTTCTCTTTTAGACATTGGCATCTATCCAATATTCAGGTCATTGATGTTATTAGGGAAACCTATTGAGATTAAAACCATGGCAAATATAAGACCCACGGGCGTTGAGGACAGTATCAGTATGCTCTTCTCATATGAAAATGGTGCGATGGCCGTGCTTACATCAAGTTTTGAAAGTACGTGTAATAATCAGACCGAGCTTTGTTTTGAAAATGGATTTATCAAGTTTATCAGAGAGCCTGAATTTCCTATTTTTATCGAAAAAAATGGGGTTCAGGAAGAAATTCATATTGAACAGCCCCAAGGTATGGGCTATGAATTAGAAGCGGCTCATGTGATGGATTGTCTCGATAAAGAATTGATAGAAAGCCCTGTTTTACCTTTATCCTACAGTCGCGATTTGATGGAAATTATGGATCGGGTAAGGAAGGATGCCGGTATTGTATTTCCAAAGCACGATTAATCGCAAGAATTAGGTTTTGCCAATCAACTAATTGGTTATATTTGCGCAAATATTGAAGATAGGAAGACTAGGATGAAGAACATACGTAACTTTTGTATTATTGCTCATATTGATCACGGTAAAAGTACCTTGGCAGATAGGTTGTTGGAATATACCGATACTATTTCCGATCGGGAAAAACAAGATCAATTACTTGATAGTATGGACCTTGAAAGAGAACGAGGGATAACTATTAAGAGTCATGCGATTCAGATGGATTATGAATCTGAAGGAGAAAAGTATGTATTGAATTTGATCGACACGCCTGGTCACGTAGATTTTTCATACGAAGTTTCCAGATCGATTGCGTCCTGTGAAGGGGCTCTTTTGATTGTGGATGCGGCTCAAAGTATTCAGGCGCAGACCATTTCAAACCTGTACCTGGCGCTGGACAATGATCTTGAGATCATACCAGTTTTGAATAAGGTAGATTTACCAAGTGCAAATCCTGAAGAAGTCACTGATGATATTGTTGATTTGCTGGGATGTGATGCTGAAGAGGTTATTCACGCCAGCGGAAAAACAGGATTTGGTGTGGAAAATATTTTACAAGCCATCATCGAAAGAGTTCCAGCACCTAAAGGAGATCCTGATGGACCCTTACAGGCTTTGATCTTCGATTCTGTTTACAATTCATACCGAGGTGTAGAAACTTATTTCCGTGTGATCAACGGGGAGATTAAGAAAGGTCAACGTATTAAGTTTGTGGCTACTGATAATGAATATTTTGCGGATGAGGTAGGCACGCTCAAATTAAACCAAGAGCCTAAGAAAAGTATCAAGGCAGGAGATGTTGGTTACTTGATAACAGGTATCAAAACGGCCAGTGAAGTAAAAGTAGGAGATACCATTACCGATGCACTCAATCCAACCCAAGAAATTATTGAAGGATTTGAGGATGTAAAGCCTATGGTCTTTGCAGGAATTTATCCAGTGGATACAGATGAGTACGAAGAATTAAGAGCCTCGATGGAAAAATTAAAGCTCAATGATGCTTCTTTGGTTTTTGTTCCAGAGAGTTCGGCGGCCTTAGGTTTTGGTTTCAGATGTGGATTTTTAGGAATGCTTCATCTGGAAATTATTCAGGAGAGGCTGGAGCGAGAATTTGATATGACTGTGATTACGACGGTTCCCAATGTATCCTATCACGCCTATACAAACAAACGTCCGGATGATATGATCCTGGTAAATAATCCAAGTGATTTACCGGAACCTTCTACTTTAAACAGGGTAGAGGAGCCATTTATCAAGGCCAGTATTATCACAAAAGCAGATTTTGTCGGTCCTGTTATGAGTTTATGTATCGAGAAAAGAGGTGAAATAACTAATCAGACCTACCTGACCACTGAAAGAGTGGAATTGAGTTTTGACATGCCATTGTCAGAAATCGTTTTTGATTTTTACGACAGGTTAAAAACGGTGTCTAAGGGATATGCTTCTTTTGATTATCACCCAATCGGATTCAGATCTTCTAAGTTAGTACGTGTTGATATTCTGTTAAATGGTCAGCCAGTAGATGCTTTGTCTGCTTTATTGCATGACAGTACAGCGTATGCTATCGGAAAAAAAATGTGTGAGAAATTACGTCAACTGATCCCTAGACAGCAATTTGATATTCCAGTTCAGGCTGCTATCGGGGCTAAGATTATCGCGAGAGAAACGATTAAGGCTTTAAGAAAAGACGTTACTGCCAAATGTTATGGGGGTGATATTTCCCGTAAAAGGAAGCTTCTGGAAAAGCAGAAAAAAGGTAAAAAGCGTATGCGTCTGGTAGGAAATGTTGAAATTCCTCAACAAGCATTTATGGCTGTATTAAAGCTGAACGACTAATTTTTAAAACATTAGTCGGAAAAAAGATTTGGATTAGTTCCTTTTCTTTGATCAGCATCGCTGTTTTTCCCCTTACTTTTTCTAACCTTAACGGCTTGGTTCTTTCCTGTTAAATGATCGACTATTTTATCGATAGGGCTTTTGGCTTCAGGACTTAATTTACTGGGCACTGTGGTGAGATTCCCGTCGCGTGCTGCAATGTATTGAGGTGATAGAATCTCGACGCCTTCCTTATTGAATACATCTAAAATGTTTTTATGAATATCAGAATAGATCAGAGCCATTTTTTTTGCCTCCTTGCTATACGCATTTATCTCGTAGGACACATAGTTATCATCCAAACTGGTTTGTAAGACAAACGGTTTGGGTTCGGGTTCAATATGGATACTTTTTAAGGCTGCTTCGATCAAGAGCTTTTCTACCAATTCCCAGGAAACGTCATATCCAATAGTTATTGAAGTATGCAGTAACAAACCGTTTTTCTCCACATTGGCTGAATAGTTCACCAAATGATTGATAATAATATTGGCATTAGGAATGGTTACATCTTCGTTTTTAATGGTACGAATTCTCGTGACCAACAATGTTTTTTCAACTACATCCCCAACAGTATCCTGTATCCTTACCCGATCCCCGATTTGATAAGGTCTCATATAAGTTATAACAACGCCGGCAACAATATTTGCAACGGCAGAAGTAGAACCAAAAGATACCAAGGCACCAATAAAAATGGATACACCGCGAAAGGCAGGTGAGGTGGATCCGGGTAAATGGGGATATATTAGGACCAGCGCAAAAGCCCAGATCAGAAGTCCAATAATTTTTTGAGTGGTACTGGCCCAGTCCTTGGGAAAGCCTTGAATGATAAATTTTTCTGCTTCGATGTCTTCCACGATATCACGTAGCACCCTTATCACATATCGCGTGACAAAAATTATGACGATGATGAAAATCAAATTAGGTAAAAAATCCACAAAGCCAAAGAATACAAACTTAATGGGTCTGGCCAGATACCCGTAAAACTTGTGCACTAAATCCTCCGTCCAGGGAAAAAAACTGAACATAAAAGGCAAATAGGTAAGAAAAATAAAGCCAATGGTCAGAATTCTGACAACATTTGCCATAAAGACGAAAATGTTTTGTGTGTTTTTAGGAATAAAATATTTGAAAATATTTTTCTTGTTTTTAAGAAACCTTTTTTCAAATTTCGACAAGTACACCATCAGTTTTCTAAAAAGCCAGTTGATTAGTTTAATTGCCAGGATTAAAACAATAAGTGATAGAATAAAGTATCCAATTCTAATCAACCATTCTTTGGTAGTTAGGTCATATTTACTTTCTTCCTTTAAGGCATTTTTAAATTTAATTATTTGCATTTCTGCAAGCGCTTTCATAGAGAGGTTGTTGGTTTTTGCATCATTTTTTGTGATTATAAAAGCCACCTCATCATTATACATGATGCTTATAAATTCATTTTGTTTTTGAAGGTAGATACTATCGTTGGCGCTGTCATAATTCCGGGTGAGATCGTCCAGTCGCTTGGATATCTGTTGAGCCCTGTATTCAACCGGGTACTCTTTGGGTGAATAGCGAATCAAAAAAAGAGTGTCATTGTCAAAGATAACCGGAGCAATATTGTTTTTTTCTGCCTGACCTGTCTGGGTAGTTGCAGAAGAATCTTCTTGCTTTTTAATGCTGTCCCGAACGACATTTATTGCCGATACATGAAGATAGAACAGGCTAAAAATGAATGCCAATGCTAGTTGAGGGGAGCGCATACGAATATAGGTTTGTCTAGCTAATATACTAGAAAAAAATGTATTTACCTGAAGACCTATACTTTAGGAAGGTGAATTTTGGTTTTGAATAAGCCGAAAGGTCTGTCGGGTTCATGAAATACCCATGCTTCTTAGTAAATTGTCAAGCTCATCGGCTCGCTGGAAACAGGCGTTCACTTTTTTTGAATCTTCGCAAAATGTATGATTTTGATGATCAGAACTACAATCAATAACGGATAAATTGATGCTATTGAATTTTTTATCGATCAGTTTACACCTGTCGAGAAGTGTGTCAAGTGCCTCCTCATGAGATGTGTCATACCCTCTGTTAGATAAAAAACCTTTTAGGAAATTCTCTATTGCGAAAAGGGTGTTTTTACAAACGAGAAAATTAACAACATCTTCTTTGGGTTTGTATAGTTCTTCATTTGCTTTTTTTAGATGCTCATCGGCATTTTTAAAATGATTTTTTGCTTTTTTATCCATGATTTGAAAATTTAAAACCCCGCAAAACAAAGCTGTTTTGCGGGGTTTGGATTGACAAAATTACATGCTTTTAAATAATTCTAATCTTTCCCATTTAGAATCAACTTCTTCTTGAGCCTGATTTAACAGTTCAGAAGCCAAGGAAGCATTTTCTTTTACAACTCTTGTAAATCGTGCTTCATTGTACATAAAGTCTTCTAACGGCGCTGACGGCGCTTTGGAATCGAGTTTGAACTTTTTCCCTTTTGCTTTAGATGGGTCAAATCTGAATAATGGCCAATAGCCGGTATCAACTGCTTTTACCTGTTGAGTAGCTCCATGTTTCAGATCGTATCCATGTTCACCACAATGAGAATAGGCAACGATTAACGAAGGACCATCGTATTCAGCCGCTTCTTTAATAGCTCTTAAGGTTTGCACATCTTTGGCACCCATGGCAATTTGAGCTACATAGACGTTTCCGTATGAAATAGCCTGCATAGACAAACTCTTCTTAGGTGTCTTTTTACCCGCAATTGAGAATTTGGCACTTGCCCCTAAAGGTGTGGCTTTCGATGTCTGTCCACCTGTATTAGAGTAAACCTCGGTATCCATTACCAGGATATTGATATTTTCTCCGGAGGCCAGTACATGATCAACACCACCATAACCAATGTCATAAGCCCAACCGTCTCCACCAAAGATCCAAACCGCTTTTTTGCGCAGATATTCAGTTAATTGATTCAGTTTTTTAGCTTCTTCATTATTATCAAGTATATCCAGTGTTTTCTTTAATTTATCGATGTCCTCAAACTTTTTAGCTTTTTCGGTTTCATCAGTTTCCGGATTGCTTAAAATGTCCGTTACCAATTCACTTCCAACCAATAATTCAAGGGATCTAAGTAAATTAACTGCTATTTCCTGTTTTTTGGTTAATGCCAGTTGCATTCCCAGACCGAATTCAGCATTGTCTTCAAAGAGTGAATTCGCCCAAGCAGGTCCTCTTCCAAACTCGTTGGTTCTGTAAGGTGTAGTTGGCAGGTTTCCACCGTAAATAGAGCTACAACCTGTAGCATTTGCAATCATGATGCTGTCTCCGTATAACTGAGTAATCAATTTGATATAAGGAGTCTCGCCACAACCTGAACAAGCTCCGGAGAACTCAAATAAAGGTTGTAAGAACTGAGCTCCTTTTACATTGGAAGTACTCAATTCGGTTCTGGCATAATCAGGAAGGTTAATAAAGAAGTCCCAATTTTGGTTTTCAACCACATCATGCTCCAGTTTTTTGCGCATATTGATGGATTTGAAACCAGGTATTTCTTTGCTTTCAGCAGGACAAACTTCAACACATAAGTCACATCCTGTACAATCCTCTGGAGATACCTGCAATACATAGGCATCGTCCTTGGCAAAAGGTCTTCCTTTGGCAGGTACATGTTTAAGCGTTAATGGTGCTTCAAAGATTTCTTCTTTAGAAACAACCTTGGCTCTAATCGCAGCGTGAGGGCAAATAGCAACACACTTATTACATTGCGTACAGATGCTTTCATCATCCCAGATAGGAATAAAATGAGCGATACCACTTTTTTCGTATTGAGTAGTTCCTGTTGGGAAGGTTCCGTCAACCGGGAACGCACTTACCGGTAATTCATCACCTCTACCTGCAAGAATCGTTTCTAATACCTCCGTGACAAAACCGTCAGGAGCATTGGTCATCGCAGAAACAAATTGTTTATCACTGGTAACCTCACCAGGAAGCTCCACTTTCTGCAGGTTTTCAAGGGATTTGTCAACTGCCTCAAAGTTCATTTGAACGATTTTATCTCCTTTATGAGAATAAGACTTCACAATAGCATCCTTGATTTTTTGTATGGCTTCTTTTTTAGGAAGCACACCTGAAATAGCGAAGAAACAGGTTTGTAATACAGTGTTGGTTCGTTTCCCTAATTTCGCTTCTTGAGCTACTTTTGAGGCATCCACGATGTAAAAATTAACTTCATTTTCGATCAAATGCTTTTGCATTTCTTCAGGAAGCTGGTCCCAGATCTCATCCTTTGAATAAGGTGAATTTAATAGAAATGTCCCGCCTTTTTTCAGATCATTGATCATGTCATATTTTTCAATGAAGTTGAATTGATGAGAGGCAATAAAGTCTGCTTTTTCAATAAGATACGAGGAATGAATAGGTTCAGGCCCAAATCTTAAATGAGAAATTGTCTGTGCTCCTGCTTTTTTTGAATCATATACAAAGTATCCCTGAACAAAATTGTCAGTAGTTTCACCGATAATTTTGATGGAATTTTTATTACCACCAACAGTACCATCAGATCCTAATCCATAGAACATACAGTTAAACGTAGTTCTTTTAACGTCAAATACAGGATCGGCCATTAAACTGGTATGTGTTATATCGTCAATAATACCAACTGTAAAATGATTTTTAGGTGTGTCTTTCAATAATTCGTCATAGACACCTTTTACCATTTTTGGTGTAAATTCTTTGGAGGATAGCCCGTAGCGTCCACCAACGATGGTTGGTAATGACTCACCACTTTCCATAAAAGCACTAAGAACATCCATATAAAGAGGTTCGCCTATACTACCTGGTTCCTTTGTTCTGTCGAGAACGGCAATTTTCTTAACTGTTTTTGGAATTTTATCAATAAAGTCTTTGACAGAGAAAGGTCTGTATAATCTTACAAACAAAGCACCTACTTTTTCTCCTTCAGCTACCATTTTCTCCATGGCTTCATACACAGGTCCTTCTCCGGATCCCATGATGATCGTTACTCTTTCTGCTTCCGGATGACCGATATAATTAAACAGGTCATAACGTCTTCCTGTATGCGCATAGAATTCATCCATCACGCTTTGAACGATACCAGGAACTTTGTCATAAAAAGTGTTAGCGGCTTCTCTGGCCTGGAAGAATACATCCGGGTTTTGCGAGGTACCTCTTATCACCGGGTTATCGGGGTCCAAAGAATTCTTTTTATGCGCCATAATGCGATCTTCAGGCATCATTGCCTTGATAATGTCATCTGGAATGGCATCAATTTTTGAGATTTCATGAGAGGTTCTGAAACCGTCAAAAATGTTCATAAAAGGGATTCTTGATTTAAGTGTGGCAACCTGAGAAATCAATGCAAAATCCTGAGCTTCCTGTACAGAACCTCCGAAAAGCATGGCAAAACCGGTTTGTCTGGCTGACATCACATCACTGTGGTCTCCAAAAATAGAGAGTGCATGCGTAGCAACGGTTCTGGCTGCAACATGAATGACACTTGGAAGTAACTCACCTGCCATTTTATACATATTAGGAATCATCAGAAGCAAACCTTGGGATGCCGTAAATGTAGTTGTTAATGCACCGGCCTGCAAGGAACCATGAACAGCACCTGCTGCGCCACCTTCACTTTGCATTTCAACGATGCGAGGAATATTATTCCAGATATTTTTTTGTTCTTTGGAACTGTATAGATCTACATGTTCACCCATAGGTGATGCTGGAGTAATTGGGTAAATGGCGCATACTTCATTCGTTTTATGCGCTACTCTGGCAACCGCTTCATTTGCATCACAAATTATTTTTTCAAATTGTTTTTTCATTTTGTAGAAAGTTTAATAATGTGAGATAAGTTTACTACTGTTTTTAATCCTCATTTTAGTAACAAGACTAACTGGATGTAAAATTATAGCTAAAGCAAGACTTAAATTATGATATAAGTCATAGGCCTATTAGGCAGGGGTTTGGCACAAAAAAAAAGAGTATTTGATTTCAAATACTCTTTTTTAGAATGTTGTTAGATACTTATTTATTCTCCGTGCATCCAAACTTTTTTGGCAAGAAGTGTATCTTCCGACTCTACATTGTCTTCGTCAGGAACACAGCAGTCAACCGGGCATACCGCCGCACATTGAGGTTCGTCATGGAAACCTTTACACTCTGTACATTTATCAGTTACAATAAAGTAGAATTCATCGCTTACGGCTTCGTTTTCCTCATCTGCATCAACCGTTCTTCCGTCAGGAGTGGTTACTTCACCGCTTAAAGAAGTTTCATCAGAATACGACCATTCACTATCCGGTTCGTAAATTGCATTATTAGGACATTCGGCAACGCAAGCGTCACAGTTTATACATTCGTCTGTTATAATTATAGCCATTTTATTTATTTTTAAAATTCTCCCACAAAGTTAAAGAAATATAATTTTATAAATTTCAGAAAAATCAAAATTTAGAATTATTCCAAATAAGAGATTTTCAGGACTTTATATGTAATAAAAATTACAGATTGATAAAAGTCATATTCTGTATTAAGTCGGCACATTACTTTTAACTACTAATTGAGTAGGGTAATATAAAATTTAGTAAATTTATCAAAAATATACAGAAGATGGCTGTTAATAATATTGAACCGAATCAGACAGAAGTCGAATCCTTAAGTGCAGTAGTAATAAGATTTGTTGGAGACTCGGGAGATGGAATGCAGTTGACTGGTACTCAGTTTACTGACACTTCTGCCATGTTTGGAAATGACGTTGCGACCTTTCCCAACTATCCAGCTGAAATTAGAGCGCCTCAAGGAAGTTTATATGGCGTATCAGGTTTTCAAGTACATATTGGGAGTATAGAAATAAGTACTCCGGGCGATGATTTGGATTTATTGGTTGCCATGAACCCTGCCGGATTAAAAACAAACCTGCACGCTGTAAAAGCAGGTCATACGATTATTGTTGATATTGACGCTTTTAGCAAAAAGAATTTGCAAAAGGCTGAATACGAATCAAATCCTCTGGAAGATGGTAGTCTTGAAAATTACCGTGTTATTGAAGTGTCAATGACTTCTATGACCAAGGAGTCGTTGAAAGATATGGGGCTTGATAATAAAAGTATTACGAGAAGTAAGAATATGTTTGCCCTTGGGATGGTGTATTGGATGTATGACCGTGAAATGGACCATACCCTTAATTTCTTTAATCAGAAATTTAAATACAAACCAGAAGTAGCTGAAGCCAATGCGAAAGTTTTAAAGGCGGGCTTTTTCTATGCGGAAACCCTGGAGTTGATTCCAAACGCATATAAAATTTCGCCATCTGAGATGCAAAGCGGCACCTACAGAATAGTTAATGGAAATACCGCAACAGCATGGGGGTTTCTGGCAGCTGCAGAGAAGTCGGGTCTTGAATTGTTTCTGGGATCTTACCCAATTACGCCGGCGACTGATATTCTTCATGAATTAGTAAAGCATAAAAATTTTGGTGTCAAGGCATTTCAGGCTGAGGATGAGATTGCGGGAGTAACCTCTGCAATAGGAGCTTCTTTTGCCGGAGACCTAGCCATTACAACTACTTCAGGACCGGGATTAGCTCTCAAAGGAGAGGCGATAGGTCTGGCTCTTATGACCGAACTACCATTGGTGATTGTCAATGTGCAAAGAGGAGGTCCTTCCACAGGCTTGCCAACGAAAACCGAACAATCAGATTTGTTACAGGCCATGTACGGTAGAAACGGAGAATCACCTGTAATCGTTATTGCAGCAAGTACTCCATCAGATTGTTTTGATTATGCGTATATAGCGGCAAAACTGACTTTAGAACATATGACGCCTGTTATCTTGTTGACTGACGGATATATTGCCAACGGATCTGAGCCGTGGAGAATTAAGTCAATAAATGATATGCCTGAAATCAAAACCAAGATCATTGATGAGCGTTCAGAAACATGGCATCCTTATGATCGTGACAATGAAACGCTTTCAAGAAACTGGGCCATACCTGGGTCGGCAGGACTCGAACACCGGGTGGGTGGATTGGAAAAAGATAAGATTACTGGTAATGTGTCATATATACCTGATAATCATGAGTATATGACAAATATCAGGGCCGAAAAAGTAAAGAGGGTTGAGAATTATATACCCGATTTACAGGCTGAATACAATGAAGAAGGAGACTTGCTTGTGATTGGTTGGGGAGGTACTTATGGAAGTCTGCATTCTGCTGTGAGACGTTTGGACAGCAAAGGTTATAAAATTGGTCATGCTCATTTTCATTATTTGAATCCATTTCCGAAAAATACAGCTGAAGTATTGTCTAAATTTAAGAAGATCATCATTTGCGAATTGAACAAAGGTCAATTGGCCACCATACTTAAGGGAAGATTCGCAGAACATGAATATATTCAATATAACAAGGTAATGGGCTTACCGTTTTCGGTAACTGACCTGACAGAAAAATTCAAGAACCTACTAAAAGAGAATTGATATGCAGGACACAATAGAAAAAAAATACACTTTTAAGGATTTTGCCAGTGACCAGGAGGTTAGATGGTGTCCGGGCTGTGATGATTATGTGATTTTAAGAGCCATGCAAAAGGCCCTTCCTGACATGGGAGTTAAAAAAGAAGACGTCGTGTTTATTTCGGGTATTGGATGTTCATCCAGATTCCCCTATTATATAGATTCATATGGAATGCATAGCATTCATGGACGTGCTGCCGCTATTTCAAGTGGTGTTAAATTAGCAAATCCTGATCTGAGCGTATGGATGATAACCGGAGATGGTGACAGTTTGGCTATTGGTGGGAATCATTTTATTCATGTCTTACGACGTAATTTGGATCTCAATATTATATTGTTTAATAATGAAATATACGGCCTGACCAAGGGGCAGTTTTCACCAACATCTTTGATTGGTCAAAAAACAAAATCATCTCCCTATGGAAATACGCAGCCTCCTTTTCATCCTGGAGAGTTGGCTTTAGGAGCTCAAGCTCGATTTTTTGCTCGTTTAGGAGGGAATAGCCCAAAGGAAATGACAAGCTTATTTATAGAGGCGGAAAAGTTCAAAGGAACTTCATTGATCGAGATTCTTCAGAACTGTGTTATTTTCAATGACGGTTGTTTCACACAATTCACGGACAAAAAGGTAAGAGAAGATAAACAAATGTTTCTTGAACACGGGAAACCAATGATCTTTGGGAAAGAAAGAGACAAGGGACTTGTTCTCAATGGTCTAAAGTTAGAAGTTGTAACGATAGGTGAGGAAGGAGTCAGCGAAGAAGATATTCTGATTCATGATGCCAAATGTGAGGACAATACCTTGCATCAGATGCTTGTCAAATTACAGTATCCTTTGGCTACCGGAATTATCAGGAGTTTTGAAGATGCAACTTTTGAAGAACGAGAGGCAGCATTGAATGAAGCAGTGACATCTAAATCAAAGTTTGCCAAAGTAGATGACCTGTTTTTTTCTGGAGAAACCTATGAAGTAAAATAGAGATTGATCTGGGTGACCGTGGTCACCCTTTTTTTTTAATCACATGTTTAGATGTGTAAAAGTTAAAATGAATTATGGGCTATGAGGCAATTATAGTTTTTTTTATTGCAGGAGTATTTCTTGTGGTGCTGGCCAATTTTTTATCTGGTCTGATTTCTCATAAATCTGAGAATGAATCTAAAAAGGAACCCTATGAATGTGGTGTGGAGACCATAGGTCCGACATGGGTGCAGTTCAAGGTTGGGTATTATCTATTCGCCATACTGTTTTTATTGTTTGATATTGAAGTGGCATTTCTTGTGCCTTGGGCCACCGTCTTTAAGGAAGTTGGCACGGTAGCATTAGTTGAGATACTTATATTTTTATTTATACTGGGATTGGGATTGTTATATGCATGGAAAAAAAGAGCGTTGAAATGGGAGTAGAAGGACAGACATTGGGAGAAGATTTTCCGGGAAGAGTGATTCCTGCAGGAAATGGAGCGAATATAGTAATCACCTCTTTGGATAAAGTAATTAATTGGGGGCGTTCAAATTCTTTGTGGCCCTTGTATTTTGGAACAAGTTGCTGCGCGATTGAAATGATGCAGACCGGTGCTGCCAGACATGATTGGTCCCGGTTCGGATTTGAAGTCGCCAGACCCTCACCCAGACAGGCAGATCTTATTATAATTGCCGGAACTATTGTCAATAAAATGGCACCTGTGCTCAGACGATTATACGATCAAATGGCGGAACCTAAATATGTAATCGCCATGGGAGCCTGTGCTATCTCCGGCGGACCTTTTTATTATAATTCTTATTCGGTAGTAAAGGGCGCTGATCACGTGATACCTGTTGATGTTTATGTACCAGGATGTCCGCCCAGGCCGGAGGCTTTGCTGGATGGAATGTTTATCCTTCAGGATAAAATAAGAAAGGAGAATCGATTAGAAAAAACCAACCCTATAGAAGGGTTTGATGAAGGAAAGCTGTAATATGAGTATGATGACACATCAAGAAATACAAGAATTAGTTTCAAGCTGGAGTGAGCAATTGGAATTTACAGAAGAAGCCTCAGCGTTTTTAAATGTTACGGTTCCCAAAGAACTTTTATTTGAAATATGCACGAAACTAAGAGAAACGCCTGCATTGGATTTTGATTATTTGTTCTGTTTAACAGGCATTGATTACGGTGAAAAGTTAGGTGTAATTTACCACCTGGAGTCCATCGAAAATAAACATAGTATCGTGCTAAAGGTGAGCACCGAAGACAGAGAAACACCTGAATTGGATACAGTAAGCAGTATTTGGCGTACGGCAGAGTTTCATGAAATGGAAGTATATGATTTTTTAGGGATCACTTTTAAGAATCATCCAAATATGAAGCGCTTGTTTCTGCCTCCTGAATGGGATGGATTCCCGTTGAGGAAAGATTATATCGATGAGGCAAATATGGTGATCAAATAATATTGAAATGGAGCAAGTAGTGAACGACAGTTTCAAGACGCAGGAGTATTTTATAAATATGGGGCCTCAGCATCCTGCAACCCATGGTGTTTTACGTTTGATTTTAACGATAGATGGTGAAATCATTAAACATGTAGAACCTGATCTCGGATACATTCACAGGTCCATTGAAAAGATGTGTGAAAGAGATAGTTATCAGCAGATTGTTCACCTGACCGACAGGATGGATTATTTATCTTCTCATATCAATAATGAGGCAGTTTGCCTGACAGTGGAAAAAGCACTTGAATTAGAAGTCACCGAAAGGGTCAAAGTTGTAAGAACTATTTTAGGAGAGTTGACCAGAATGGCCTCTCATATGCTTTGGTGGGGTGTTATGGGAATGGATTTAGGAGCCCTGACCTCGTATTTTTATGCTTTCCGTGATCGTGAAATGATCAACGATATTTTTGAAGAAACCTGCGGTGCCAGACTTACCATGAATTATAATATTCCGGGTGGTCTGATGTTTGATATCCATCCGAATTTCGTAAAAAGAACCAAAGAATTTATTACCCATTTCAGAACCAAATTGCCTGAATACGATAAATTGCTTACGGGCAATGTAATCTTTCAGAAAAGAACAAAAGGAATCGGAGTACTGAGCAGGGAGAAGGCGATTTCTTATGGGGCTTCCGGACCGGTAGCAAGAGGTTCAGGATTTGCAAGTGATGTAAGAAAAAGACATCCCTACAGCGCCTATGACCGGGTCGATTTTCAGCAGTCTCTGGAAACAGCAGGAGACAATCTTGCCAGATATCAGGTGAGAATTAAGGAAATGTGGGAGTCCATGAATATCATTGAGCAATTGATCGATAATATTCCGGAAGGAGAATACCAAACCGCTACCAAGGCCGTCATTAAACTTCCAAAAGGGGAGTATTATCAACGTGTAGAAACTGCCCGAGGTGAATTAGGGGTGTATATTAATAGTACAGGTTTGAAAAATCCGTACAGGATGAAATTCAGGTCACCTGGTTTTTCCAATTTATCCTTATTAAACGATATCACCGTGGGAGGCAAAATAGGCGATCTGGTTGCAACGATGGCAACCATTGATATTGTTGTACCGGATATAGACAGATAAAACAAACTATGATCTTAAAAGATTGGCATGATTAAAACATTATCTCTGACAGGCGCAATTCACGAATGGCTTCAAAGTTCATTTTCGGCTGGTTGGGCAAACTTTATAGAATGGATCTTGATCGCTGTGGCTTACCTCACTTTTTTTGCCGTAGCCGGTTTGTTATTGGTGTGGATGGAAAGAAGGATCGCGGCATTTTTTCAGCTGAGACTTGGGCCCAACAGGGTAGGGCCATCGGGGTTGTTTCAAACCATTGCGGATGCACTTAAATTACTAACTAAAGAATTGACAGGAACCGAGAATGCGGATAAATTTCTTTACAACCTGGCTCCTTATTTTGTAATTGTTGCAGCCTTGGTTTCATTATCCGTATTACCATTTTCTGCAGAATTACAGGCTTTTGATATCAATATAGGCGTCTTTTTTATCATGGGAGTATCTTCTATTGGTGTGATTGGCGTATTGTTAGGTGGATGGGCGAGTAACAATAAATACTCACTGATTGGCGCTATGAGAAGCGGACTTCAGACGGTTAGTTATGAATTGTCTGTAGGACTTTCAATTTTGACAATGGTACTCTTATCCGGATCCTTGCGAATCTCAGAGATCGTTGAGATACAAAGAACAGGGGGCTGGTTTATTTTACAAGGGCATATTCCTGCCATCATCGCATTTATGATTTTTATGATCGCAGGTACGGCCGAAACCAATCGAGCACCCTTTGATATGGTAGAGGCAGAATCAGAACTGGGTGCAGGATTTCATACCGAGTATTCAGGGATGAAATTTGCCTACTTTTTTCTGGCAGAATTTATTAACATGTTTATCATCGCAGCGGTTGCGGTTACCATATTTTTCGGGGCCTACCTTTCTCCTTTTGGTATCACCGAATCATTGCCTTGGATGGGTGTTTTCTGGTTTATGATCAAGGTCCTGATCATAATATTTTTGATGATGTGGTTTAGATGGACATTTCCAAGACTTCGTGTAGATCAGTTGTTGACCTTGGAATGGAAGTATTTGTTGCCCCTTAATTTGATGAACATTGTTTTGATGGCAGTGGTCATTTGGTTAAACTGGACATTTTAAAAAAAAAAGAGATGAGTTATTTTTCAGATATATATCATGGAATAAAAACCTTGCTCAAAGGTATGAGTGTTACGGGTAAGTATTTCATTACAGCCAGAAAGGAGATAATTACCCAGCAATACCCCGATAATAGAGATACCTTAAAAATGTTCGACAGATTTCGCGGGGAGGTCGTTATGCCACATGATGAAAATAATGAGCACAGATGTACGGGCTGTCAAAAATGTGAAATTGCCTGTCCGAACGGTACCATTGAAATTGTATGGGATAGAGGTATCGATCCGCATACACAGAAAAAGAAAAAGAAAATAGACACCTTTGTTTACCATTTATCCATGTGTACCATGTGTGGTTTATGTATTGAAGCATGTCCTACAGATGCCATAAAATGGGCTCAGAACTTTGAAAACTCGGTGTACGACAGGTCTCAATTGACAAAAGTGTTAAACAAACCAGGATCTTTACTTAAAGCTGGCGTAGAAGATTAATAATATGGAAAGAATTGTTTTTTATCTCATCGCTGTAGTCATGATCGTTTTTGCAATCAAGGCAGTTACCAGTAGAAAAATGCTTCGAGCTGTAATTTACCTGTTGTTCGTATTAATGGGGGTTGCAGGCTTGTATTTTATGGTGGATTATACCTTTATGGCAGCGATTCAACTTGCCGTATACGCAGGAGGCGTGATCGTATTGATTATTTTTTCGGTGTTACTGGTGCATCATATTGAATTAAGGCTGGAAGTGTCGAAAATGTCTCAACGCATTATGGCGGCCTTACTGAGCCTTGCCGGTTTTACAGTAACGGTATACGCGCTATTTACCTATGATTTTAAGGTTGCAGAGAATTACAAGCCTATTGAAGTAAGTGATATTGGACATGGCATGCTGAGTTATAAGGCAGGCGGATTTATCCTGCCCTTTGAAGTAATCAGTGTTTTGTTGGTTGCAGTGATGATAGGCGCCATTGTTATTGCGAAAGGAAAAAGATTAGAACAATAAAGAACGTAAAATGATACAAGGAATAAGTATTTATGAAATTTTGACTATTACTTCCGCCATTTTTTTTATTGGCGTTTACGGCTTTCTTACCAGAAAGAACCTGATCACCATGTTGCTGTCCATCGAATTGATTTTAAATGCTGCAGCCGTCAACTTCGTTGTGATCAATACCTATTTGTATCCAGATAAGTTACAAGGCGTATTTTTTTCCGTTTTTATTGTTGCAGTGGCAGCAGCGGAAACGGCTTTAGCTGTGGCTATTGTCATTAATTTATACAAACAGATCGCTTCCGTGGAAGTTAAGGATACAGAAATAATGAAATATTGATCTCTTGAATTTAGATAATTATGGATTTTAGTTATACCATTTTAATTCCGCTGATTCCGCTGGCAGTATTTTTGTTATTAGGGATCAACTATAATAGGATCAAGCCTGCTGTTTCCGGTTGGATCGGATCTGCGGGGCTCTTAATTACCCTGATTTTATCATACTATACGGCATACCAGTATTTCTTTGAAGTTGGTAAGGTTGGAGAGACTTATCAGTCATTTGTCACTCAATGGCGTTGGATGAATTTTACAGATACCTTGTTTATTGATATGGGTGTATTGATAGATCAGATATCTGTGATGATGCTTGTTGTTGTATCAACGATTTCTTTTATGGTTCATTTGTATAGCAGAGGTTATATGAAAGGAGATCCGGGAACTACTAAGTTTTTCGCCTTTTTGTCGCTGTTTACTTTTTCGATGATGGGCTTGGTGCTGGCTGTGAATTTATTTCAGATTTATATTTTTTGGGAGTTGGTAGGTGTTTCTTCTTTTCTTCTCATCGGATATTACTATACAAAACCATCTGCCGTTGCGGCAGCAAAAAAAGCATTTATTGTAACCAGGTTTGCGGACCTTGGATTTCTCATTGGAATATTAATTATAGGTTATTATGGAGGTTCTTTTGACTTTGCAGTGTTGACAGATGTTGAGGGAAGCGTCATTGCCAACTGGGCATCAACTAGTTTTATGGGGCTCTCTGTGATCACCTGGGGTCTGATATTGATTTTTATGGGTGGTGCCGGAAAATCCGCCATGTTCCCCTTACATATTTGGCTTCCTGATGCGATGGAAGGGCCGACGCCTGTATCAGCCTTGATACACGCGGCAACTATGGTTGTGGCAGGTGTTTATCTCGTAGCTCGTCTCTTTCCCTTGTACTATTTTGTCGAAGAGGGATATGCCTTGAATATAGTGGCCTGGGTAGGTGCTTTTTCAGCCTTGTTTGCTGCCATCATTGCCTTGACACAGAATGATATTAAACGTGTCCTGGCCTTTTCGACCATGTCGCAAATAGGGTATATGATGCTGGCTTTGGGTGTTTCAGGATATTCTGGTCATGATGGATTGGGGTATATGGCATCTATGTTTCATTTGTTCACCCATGCCATGTTTAAAGGCTTGTTATTTTTAGGGGCAGGATCCATAATCCATGCGATTCACAGCAACAATCTTCAGGATATGGGAGGGTTGAGAAAATATATGCCTATCACCCACATAACCTTCCTTATCGCAGCCTTATCGATTGCGGGATTTCCAGGTTTTGCAGGATTCTTTAGCAAGGATGAGATTCTTGTAGCTGCCTTTGAACACAATAAATTACTCTATGGTATCGGTGTTCTTGTAGCAGGACTCACCGCATTTTATATGTTCAGATTGTATTTTGGAATATTTTGGGGCAAGGAAACGGCTTATAAAGAGCTGCCTCATGAGTCACCAGCATCTATGACACTTCCAATGATATTTCTGGCCTTTATGAGTGTTGTAGCCGGATATATACATTTTAGCGAATATGTTACTGCAGATCACGCTGCATTTGAGGTTCACTTAAATTATCCATTGGCCGCAGTAGCCGTGAGCGTTGGTTTGCTGGGAATTCTACTGGCCTATGTTTTTTATAAAAAACCCAGTGAGATGCCTGATAAGGTTTCCAATGGCTTTGGTGCATTCTACCAATGGGCCTATGATAAGTTTTATTTTGATGAATTATACCTCTTTGTTACCAAAGAAATTATTTTTAAAAGAATCGCTGCACCTTTTGCCTGGTTTGATAAAAAAATAGTGGATGGTACCATGGATCTGATAGGTGATTCAACCGTTTCAGGATCAGAAAAAATTAAGAAAATTCAATCGGGTCGTTTACAGGACTATGCCTTTGCTTTTATTGCAGGAGCAGTTGTGTTGGCCATGATTTTTATTTATAAATGGATTATTTAGTTACAGAATGGATATACTGAGTTTATTTATTGTCGTTCCTGTTATAACAATTGTAGCTTTGATTTTTGCCAAAGAATTAAAACAATCGAGACTTATAGCCGCTGTAGGTATGTTTTTGCAGTTTGCCATGTCATTGAATTTGATTTATGCCTATTTTCAGGAGAAACAGGTCAATGATGCTATCATGGTTTTTACCAAAGACTATACCTGGTTTGAGAGGTTTAATATACATTATGCGATAGGAGTCGACGGAATTTCGGTAGCCATGATTGTTTTGGCCTCTATTGTGGTTCTTGCCGGAGTTTTTGTCTCATGGAAGATGGAGGATTTACACAAGGAATTTTTTATTTCCCTAATTGTTCTGGCAACCGGCGTATTTGGCTTTTTTATTTCCCTCGATCTTTTTACTATGTTTTTGTTTTACGAGATCGCGGTAATTCCCATGTTTCTTTTGATAGGTATTTGGGGTTCAGGACCAAAGGAGTATTCTGCCATGAAACTGACACTTATGTTGATGGGTGCTTCTGCACTATTATTGGTAGGTATTTTGGGAATTTATTTCAATTCAAACCCTACAGGCGGGCCACTGACATATCATATTTTAGAAATAGCGCAGGTATCGATTCCAACCGCTGCGCAAAACTTGTTTTTCCCTTTGACTTTTATAGGATTTGCAGTTCTTGGAGCTTTGTTTCCTTTTCATACCTGGTCACCTGACGGACATGCCTCGGCACCTACTGCTGTCTCCATGCTGCATGCCGGAGTATTAATGAAACTGGGTGGATATGGTGTTTTCAGGGTAGCCATGTATCTGTTGCCGGAAGGAGCCATGACCTGGTCGAACTTCTTTATCGTACTATCAGTAATAGGAGTGTTTTATGGGGCATTGGCAGCGATCAAGCAAACCGATTTAAAATATATTAATGCCTATTCATCGGTAAGTCATTTGGGGATGGTATTATTCGCATTGTTAATGTTGAACAAAACAGCGTGGAACGGTGCTATTTTGCAATCCCTTTCTCACGGATTTATGACAGCTTTGTTCTTTGCCTTAATCGGAATGATCTATGGACGTACCCATACACGGGATGTTCGAAAAATGAGTGGTTTGCTCAAAGTGATTCCATTTATATCTGTGATGTATGTAATAGCAGGATTGGCCTCTCTTGGTTTGCCCGGCTTTAGTGGGTTTATGGCCGAAATGCAGATTTTTGTAGGTGCGTTTGAGCATCCGGATATGTTTCATAGGGTGGCCACCATTATTACAATTTCTGCCATAGTGGTGACTGCAGTATATATTCTGCGTGTGGTTGGAATGATGTTGATGGGTCCGATCCGAAATAATGAATTTATGGAGTTGGAGGAGGCTACCTGGTACGAAAGAGTTGGAGTGATTTTGTTGTTGATACCCATTGTTTTTATGGGTGTAACTCCCCTTTGGTTAAGCGATATGATCAGAGAGAGTCTGACACCTTTCATTGAACGAATGTTATAGGGTTGATAAAGAAATAGAGAAAGATTATTAAAATAAAATAACATGGATTTAGGCGGATTTTTACTAATGAGACAGGAGTTGTTCTTGCTGGCTGCAATATTGCTACTTGTTATTTTAGAAATTTTCATTGATAATAAGAAAAATCTGGTCAATTGGGCTCTGATTATATTTGCGATTCACACAGTTATCGGATTTATTCCTGTGGAAGAAGGCAGCTTATTTGGTGGCATGTTTCAGACAAGTTCATTGATTCATTTATTTAAAAATGTATTGAATGTGGGCGTTTTAATTATTTTGCTTCAATCGGCGGATTGGATTAAAAAAGAAATCGTCGCTCAGCATAAATCTACCGAATTCTTTATTTTGATGTTGTCCTCGTTATTAGGGATGTATTACATGATTTCATCCGGTGACTTCCTGATGTTTTACCTTGGGCTGGAATTATCGGCACTGCCTATTGCGGCCTTGGTTGCTTTTGATACAACGAAACGCGTTTCAGCGGAGGCTGGCATCAAATTTATCTTGTCTTCTGCACTTGCGTCAGGAACGTCCGTATTCGGTGTTTCTTTGCTCTATGCGAGTACTGGAAGTATTTATTTTGAAGAGGTTGCACAGGTATTGACCTATTCAAATTTAAGCCTGGTCGGTTTTGTATTTTTCTTTTCAGGACTTGCCTTTAAAATATCCTTGGTTCCCTTTCATTTTTGGACAGCGGATGTGTATCAAGGTGCACCCATCGGAGTAACATCCTATCTGTCGGTGATCTCAAAAGGTTCAGCAGTCATGATTTTACTGATCATATTGTTTACAGTGATGAAGCCCTTCGAGATTGTGACAAGCTATATGCTATACATGGTTTCAATTGCTACGATGTTTGTAGGGAACTTATTTGCCCTCAGACAACAAAATATGAAACGTTTTTTGGCCTTTTCTTCAATAGCACAGGCTGGATTTATTTTGTTAGGGGTATTGTCCAATGATCAATTAGGGGTATCTACTGTTGTTTACTTTGTATCGATCTATGTGTTTACAAATCTCGCTGCTTTTGGGGTTATACAATCGATATCAACACAGACAGGTAAAGAAAACATGGATGATTATAACGGTCTGTACAGAACCAATCCGAAATTGAGTCTGGTAATGATGCTGGCCTTGTTTTCATTGGCAGGTATTCCTCCTGTGGCAGGATTTTTCGGAAAATTCTTTCTTTTTACAGCTGCGGCGAGTCAAGGTCTGTATTTGCTTGTTTTTCTAGCTGTAGTAAATGTGACAATATCATTGTATTATTATTTGCTGGTAGTCAGGGCTATGTTTCTTCGTAAAAGTGATACTGCCATTCCTTATTTTAATAGCAGCGTCACTATGAAAATAGGCTTGATCATTGCGGTGCTGGGAGTGTTGATTATTGGAGTTTATAGCCCGATTTATGAATATATTTACCAATTAAGTAGTTTATAAGAATATGGGTTTACAAGGAAAACATATGTTTGGTGCCATAGGTGAGCAAAGGGTTACTTTTGTTGAGAAAAAGATAGGCAGTGACAGGATGGAGTTTTTAAAGAAATTACTCGAATGTAACGGCTTTGAGGTGATTGTTCAGGAGGAGAAACGAAAAAGTGAAGAGGAGCCTCAATTGTATACCGTGGGGGTCACAGATATGGTGTTTAATCCGACGGTCTACGTTTTTCAAAGAAGGTTAAAAACTATAGATGGCAAACACATCGTAAATCAGGAATACTGGAATCAAATATCTGAAGATTCTAAACCACAATATTGGAAGAATTCCTAGAATTTTTTCTCAGAATTATTGGTGAGATCTGTTTATGGATATCGGAATAATTAGGGCATATTAGGATGTGTTTGTTAAAAAATTATTTTGTTTTTTATGCGGAATTAATATTAATATTTAAATTTTTTCGAATAACATAATTATTTTATATATTAAAAAATTCAAATCGAAAATATTACACAACTGATTATCAGAGGTATGTGTTTTAATTGAAGGAAATAATCATGGAGATATTGAATGTCAGTGCAGAGTGTTTTCCGGTAGCAAAGGTAGGAGGATTGGCCGATGTGGTTGGTGCGCTGCCTAAATACCAAAAAGAACTGGGTGTTGATTCAAAGGTAATCATGCCCTTTTACGACAATGATTTCAAGAAAGAAAACAAGTTTAAAGTAGTAAATACCGGTAATCTGAAACTGGGAAGATTAAGGTATGAATACGAGATTTTAAGACCGATTGAACCTTTGGAATTTACGATCTTACTTGTTGATATACCGGGATTGTTTGATCGTTCTGATGTCTATTCGTATGAAGATGATGTTGAGCGATTTTTAGCTTTTCAACTGGCTGTGTTGGACTGGCTTTCCAGAAAGAATAAAAAGCCATCGATTGTACATTGTCATGACCATCAAACCGGTTTTATTCCCTTTTTAATGTCTCATGCCGATAAGTTCAGTAACCTAAAGGAATTACCGAGCGTTTTTACAATTCACAATGCCCAATACCAAGGGCAATTTGGATACGACAAACTGAAGTATTTTCCTGAATTTGATTTGAAGAAAATGGGTATGATAGATTGGGATGGGTCGATTAACCCATTGGCAACTGCTATCAAGACTTCGTGGAGAGTAACCACTGTGTCACCAGGGTACCTGGAAGAATTGAAAGAGAATGCCAATGGTTTAGAAACTCTTATTAATAAAGAGAGTGATAAGTTTTCCGGCATATTGAATGGAATAGATTCAAATGTCTGGAACCCGTCGACAGATAAACACTTAGTTAAAAATTATTCTAATAAAAGCGTTAATTAAATGAAAGCATTGTTTTATACCAGAGAATTTCCCCCTTATGTGTATGGTGGAGCAGGAGTTCATGTTGAATATTTGGCCGATGAGTTGTCTAAATTAATGGAGATAGATGTCAGATGCTTTGGCGATCAGGATGAGAAAAATGGAAATTTGTCCGTAAAAGGATTTCCATTTGATAATGCCGCATTTGATAATTCAAACGATAAATTAAAGGCTGTTTTTAAAACCTTAAGCACCTGTATTCAGATGAATGCGGATGAAGTGGATGCCGATGTGGTGCATTGCCATACCTGGTATGCTCAATTTGCAGGAATTGTTGCGAAGCTTTGTTATGGGATTCCATTGGTGATTACAACACATTCTCTTGAACCTTTAAGACCTTGGAAAAGAGAGCAATTGGGAAGAGGTTATGACGCTTCTTCATGGGTAGAGAAAACTGCTATTGAAATGGCTGATGCGATTATTGCCGTTTCAGAAGAAACAAAGGTAGATGTGATGAATAACTTCTCTGTAGAGGAGGATAAGGTAAAGGTGATTTATAACGGAATCAATCTACAGGAATATGTGGTGACCGATGAAGTTTCAACCTTAGAGAAATATGGTATTGATCAATCAAAACCTTTTGTGCTTTTTGTAGGTAGAATTACAAGGCAAAAAGGAATTATTCACCTGGTGAATGCTGTGAAATATATAGATCCGGATACCCAGATTGTATTATGTGCAGGAGCTCCGGATACCCCTGAAATTGCCAAGGAGATGGAAGACAGTGTTGCTGAGGTTAAGAAGGATCGAGACAATGTTATATGGATCGATGTTATGTTGGATAAGGAAGAGGTCATTCAGTTGTATTCTCATGCAGATGTGTTTTGCTGTCCATCGATATACGAACCATTTGGAATAATAAATATAGAAGCTATGGCCTGTGAAACAGCTGTAGTGGCAAGTGCGGTAGGAGGAATCAAAGAAGTGGTTGTTCATGGTGAGACCGGATTGTTGGTGCCACTTGAGCAACAGGATGAAGCTCCTTTTGAACCAAAAGATCCGGATCAGTTTTCGAGAGATCTTGCAGCTGGTGTGAATCAGCTGATTACTGACAAAGAATTAACAGGTCAGATGGCAAAAAAAGGAAGAAAACGCGTGGAAGAAACATTTGACTGGATTGCCATTGCAAAGCAGGTGGAAGATTTATATAAATCCCTGATTTGATGAAGCAAGAGTTATTGGATACAAGCTGTGAGATTGTTGATTTCACAACTGGAAAAAGTGCCAATAAGTCATTGTTATGTAAAAAGTTTGGTCTAAATGAAGCCTTGCCATTGTTTGTTTTCATTGGGAGATTGGTCAATGAAAAAGGGGCGGACCTCATGCCAGGAGTTCTTTATAAATCACTGTTGAAAAAGGATTGTTCTGTTTTTATTCTTGGAGAAGGAAAAGAATCCATAGAATCTGAGTTAAAAACATTGAGCATTCATTTTAGTAAAAATTATGCCTCAGTCATTGGTTTTGATGAAGCTTTAGCTCATTTATTATATGCTGCAGCTGATTTTTTATTAATGCCATCGAGAGTTGAGCCTTGTGGTTTAAATCAAATGTATGCTCTGAGGTACGGAGCCATTCCAATAGTGAGAAGGACCGGAGGCCTGAATGATACGATCATTGATATCGGTGATGACGGTTTTGGAATATGTCATGTGCAGGCAACTGTAAAAGATATTTCTGATTCGATGTTGAGAGCCAAGAAGTTATATGAGAATAAAACAGAATTAAAAAGAATCATAAAAAAATGCATGAGAATTGATCATTCATGGGCTAATTCAGCTCAAGAATATTTAACTTTATACAAATCTTTAACCCCATAAATATGTTCAGTAAAAAAGTATTAGGAATCATTCTAGGAGGAGGACAAGGGTCTCGATTATATCCCTTAACAGAAAGCAGGTCAAAACCGGCAGTACCGATAGCTGGTAAATATAGATTGGTTGATATTCCTATTTCCAATTGCATTAATTCCGAGATAAAAAGGATGTATGTTTTGACTCAGTTCAATTCTGCATCTCTGAACAGACACATAAAAAACACCTATCACTTCAGTTTTTTCAGTCAGGCTTTTGTAGACGTTTTGGCGGCTGAACAAACACCAATGAGTGATACCTGGTTTCAGGGTACTGCGGATGCAGTAAGACAGAGCATGCATCATTTTTTAAGACATGATTTTGAATATGCACTGATATTATCCGGAGATCAATTGTACCAGATGGATTACAATTTAATGGTTGAGCAACATGTAAAGACCGGTGCTAAAATTTCAATTGCCACTATTCCGGTAAATGCCAAGGATGCCACTAGTTTTGGGATCTTGAAGTCGGACGAAAAAAATGAAGTAACTTCTTTTATTGAAAAACCAGAGAAAAAATTATTACCAGACTGGTCGTCTGAAGTGAGTGATGATATGAAGGCTCAAGGCAGGAATTATCTGGCCTCAATGGGGATTTATATCTTTAACAGAGATCTCTTGATCGAATTGATGAAGAACCCTGACACCAATGATTTTGGGAAAGAAATTATACCACAGTCTTTAGGAAAACATAAGATTACAAGTTATCAATACGAGGGGTATTGGACAGATATTGGAAATATTGACTCTTTTTTCGAAGCCAATTTAGGTTTAACGGATGATATACCGGAATTCGATTTATACGACCGAAACAAACGAATTTATACAAGAGCAAGAATGTTACCTACTTCAAAGATATCGGGAACAACCTTGAACAGGAGTGTCATTGGAGAAGGATGTATAGTCCATGCGGCAAAAATTGATAAATCGGTTATTGGTATTCGCTCGAGAATAGGGGACGAATCTACCGTCATAAATACCTATATGATGGGGAATGATTCTTATGAAACCCTGGAGGAGATCGACAGGAATAAAACAAAAATATTAATGGGTATTGGAGAGCGTTGTTTTATTAAGAACGCCATTATCGATAAGAATTGTCGTATTGGGGATGATGTTAGAATCAATGGAGGTCCTCATTTAAAAGATAAAGAAACAGATACCTATTGTATCAAGGATGGAATTGTTGTTATTAAAAAAGGATCTACCATTCCAAAAGGGTACGTTATATAAGCTTAAAATTTAAAGCATGCAAAAGCAGCAGAGAGTGGTTATTGAGAACGTCTCACCACAGATTAACGGAGGAGCGTTATCAATTAAAAGGGTTGTCGGACAACTGGTACATATTTCAGCAGATATTTTGGCAGATGGTCACGATTTAATGGCAGCCTCGATATTGTTTAAAGCACAGAAAGATAAAAAATGGTCGGAAGTACGTATGTCTGCCGGGCAGAATGACGATTGGTTTGGGACTATTAAAGTTGAAAAACAAGGCGTCTATGAGTATAAAATTGAGGCCTGGGTTGATTATGCACTTAATTGGCAATATGGAATAGGCAGAAAGATTGCCGATGGACAGCGGGTGAACTCGGAATTGGCCGAAGGAGTTTTATATGTGAAAGCACTTCAGAAAAAAGCAAGCACTTCAGAAAAAGTCTATCTGAAAAAGCTATCGGAACTTTTTAAGAATGAAGATGCTTATGATGAAGCTGTAAACGAAGCTGTAAGCGATAAGCTAAAAGTTATTTTCGAAAAATATCCGGAAAAATTTCTGGCCAATACCTCAGAGCCCTTACCAATCTATGTGGATAGAAAAAAAGCACTGTTTAGTACCTGGTATGAATTTTTTCCAAGATCAGCTGCTTCAAAAGAAGGACAACACGGAACATTTAAGGACTGTATACCTTTGCTTAAAAGAGTTTCGGATATGGGGTTTGATACGCTTTATTTTCCACCGGTGCATCCTATTGGCGAAGTAAACAGAAAAGGAAAGAATAATACAACAACGGCCCTGGATGGAGATGTGGGCTCCTGTTGGGGGATAGGTTCCAAAAATGGAGGACACAAAGATATTCATCCGGAACTAGGTTCGTTAGATGATTTTAAAGAACTGGTAGCCAAGGCCAAGGAACAGGACATCGAAATTGCGATGGATTATGCCTTGCAGGCGGCACCGGATCATCCCTGGGTAAAAGACCATCCATCTTGGTTTAAATGGCGACCGGACGGGACAGTTCAATATGCTGAGAATCCGCCCAAAAAGTACCAGGATATTTTGCCAATTTATTTTGAATCTGAGGATTTCAAAGGGTTGTGGAAGGAGTGTCTGGATGTATTATTCTTTTGGATAGACTGTGGAATTAATATCTTTAGAGTTGATAATCCGCATACAAAACCATTTTACTTCTGGAACTGGATCATGAACGAAGTTAAAAAGAAACATCCTGATATTATTTTTTTAGCAGAAGCTTTTACCAGACCAAAGATCATGCAGCAGTTGGCGAAGCAGGGATATACCCAATCCTATACCTATTTTAGCTGGAGAGATAATAAACATGAATTAATCGGTTATGTGGAAGAGCTGACCAAGACAGAACAGTCAGAATATATGCGTCCGAATTTTTGGCCCAACACGCCGGACATCAACCCATTTCATTTACAAGGTGCTAATGAGTCTAAACATATTCAGCGCTATGTACTTGCTGCTACTTTGAGTTCTAATATTGGTATTTACGGACCTGTATTTGAGCAGATGCTGAGCGATGCCTTGCCTGGTAAAGAAGAATATTTGAACTCAGAAAAGTTTCAGATACAAAAGCATAATTGGGAAGCAGAAAACTGGCTGATCAAATTAATCTCAGGAATTAATAAGGCCAGAAAGGACCATGAGGCCTTGCAGCAGACCAATAACATTAAGTTTTGCCATATCGACAATGATCAGCTAATGGCTTTCTATAAGTGGAATGACGAGAAGACAAGTGAGGTTTTTGTCGTGATTAGTCTGGATCACCATCATGCACAACGCGGTACCGTTCAATTACCGATTCACGATCTGGGCATTGGTCCTAATGATCAATTAAAGATCAGAGATATATTACCTGATGTACATTATACATGGAATGGTGAATGGAATTTTGTAGAATTGCATCCGAATATGCCATTTCATATTTTTGAAATAATAAAATAATCTATGCCAGATAAGGCCACAAAAACGAAGTTACAGTCTACTTTTGAATTTGAAGGAGTTTGGGAAGAGCTGCTCGAGAACAAAGGATTTATCGAGGTGTTCTTATCAGAAGTACTCGAAGATTATATCATTAAACAAAGATGGTATGGAGGGAAAGCTTCTAAACTAAAGTATATAGAACTTAGCGAGTATTTCAGAATACAGCAACACGGTGAAGTATATTTTGGTCTGTTACTAGAAATAGATTTTGACGAAGCCTTTTTTCATCATTATTTTTTGCCGATCGCTTTTGTAACGGATGAGAGTTTTGCAAAGAGTGATAGAATTCTTCCCATTAAGATTCAAGAACAACAAGGATTTATCATTGATGCTATTAATTTAGAGGCATTTAGAAAATTGGTGTTTGAAAGAATTTTAGGCGCTGCTCCTTTTGACAGAACAAAAGTGCAATACCACAGAAGTGAGTCATTTAAGGATGTTGTATACGAGTCATCGAGGTTTATGGGGCTCGAACAAAGTAATACCTCTATTATCTATAACGATAAATATGTCTTGAAGTTTTTCAGGAGAATTTTTGCAGATAAAAACCCTGATTATGAAATGAGCAGATTTCTTACTGAGATAAAGAAATTTGACAACACACCTGCGTATCAAGGTAGTTTGAATATTATTGATTCGGACGATGTAAATGTAACGATTGCTTTGATGCAGAAGTTAGTTCCTAACGAAGGAGATGCCTGGGATTATATGCTGAATGAATTAAAAGAGGTATTCCATAATATTGACAGAAAACATATTAATATTTGGGATTTGCCCAAGGTTGATATGTTTGAACGACTTCAAATTAATGAAGTAAGGCCCGAAATTATTGATTGGGTGGGACTGAACTTGCTGGTGAAAATAAAACAATTGGCCGTTAGAACGGCCGAAATGCATATTGTGTTGGGTTCTGAATTTGAAGACACAGCCTTTACTCCAAACCACTTTAACGGTGATTATGAAGTGTGGCTTAAAAATCGACTTTTATATCAGTTCCAGAACAGACTCAATACCATCGAAAACAGAATGCATAAACTCGATGGAATGGCCTTGAGTTTGGCTAAGGAGTTTTTGGAGAAAAAAACACTGATCAGAAAAAGGATCACCAATTTTGACTGGACAAAACTAAAAGGTGAGCGCATCAGAGTTCATGGGGATTATCATTTGGGACAAATTCTGGTCACCAATGATGATTTTTATATACTGGATTTTGAAGGGGAACCTGAAAGTACGATACGTGACAGAAAAGTAAAGCAACCACCTATGAAGGATGTTGCAGGATTGTTCAGGTCCTTTCACTATGCTATCTATGCCACAATTTTTAACAATGCAGATGCATTCAACAAGTCACAAGAAGAGCTTTTTGAGGCTGCAGAAGTGCTGTATTGTTATTTGACAAGTGTGTTTTTAGGAACGTATACAGAACAAATACAAGATGCCAATTTAAACATTGGTTATAACCAGGAACGAATATTTATCTTAAAGTATTCGTTGCTTGAAAAGGCTGTTTATGAAGTTGGGTATGAGTTGAATTCTCGACCAAGATGGGCCTTGATTCCTTTAAAAGGGATCTCTAATATTATAAATCATTAAAGATATGGCAGAAGTAATAAATTATAGTCTTTTCAGCGAATTCGATATAGACCTTTTTAAATCGGGGAAACATTACCGTTTGTACGAGAAATTCGGATCTCATCCCATGACATTAGATGGGGTAGAAGGTACATATTTCGCTGTATGGGCACCCTCGGCAAAATCGGTATCTGTTATCGGAGATTTTAATTTTTGGAATGAAAAACAGCACAGATTGAATGTGCGTTGGGATTCATCCGGAATTTGGGAAGGATTTATTCCTGATGCGAAAGAAGGCATGCGCTATAAGTATAAGATTAAATCTAATAATAACGACATTGTCACTGAAAAAGCAGATCCTTATTCATTTTCATATGAAAATCCGCCAAATACGGCCTCGATAATATCTAACATAGACGGCTATGACTGGAAGGACAAGGCCTGGATGGGCTATAGAAAGGACAAGAATGATTTGGATAAGCCTTATGCTGTCTATGAGGTTCATTTAGGTTCTTGGATGCGAAATGCCGATGATGATACCTTCTTGAGCTATGAGCAGTTGGCTGATAAACTGGTAAAATACCTGAAACAGATGAATTTTACCCATGTAGAGTTTATGCCCGTGATGGAGTATCCTTATGATCCATCCTGGGGCTACCAGCTGGTAGGGTATTTTGCACCGACCTCAAGGTTTGGAACGGCACAGGGTTTTATGCATTTATGTGATAAATTACATCAGAATGACATTGGAGTGATACTTGACTGGGTACCTTCGCACTTTCCTTCGGATGATCATGGTTTAGGATTTTTTGACGGTACGCATTTATACGAACATCCTGATCCTCGAAAGGGATATCATCAAGATTGGAAAAGTCTGATCTTTAATTATGGAAGAAATGAGGTAAAGTCTTTTTTGATTAGTAATGCTTTTTACTGGTTTGATAAATACCATGTTGATGGATTACGGGTAGATGCGGTCGCATCGATGCTATATTTGGACTATTCTCGTGAAGATGGTGAATGGGAACCAAATGAATTTGGCGGTCGGGAAAATCTTGAAGCCATTGAATTTATAAAAGATTTTAACAGAGAAGTATATGCTAATTTTGATGGAATTCAGACTATAGCCGAAGAATCAACTGCATTTACAGGCGTTACGAATGATGTTGCTTTTGGTGGCCTTGGATTTGGTATGAAATGGATGATGGGCTGGATGCATGATACCCTGGAGTATTTTTCTAAAGATCCAATTTATAGAAAACACCATCAGAATGAGATTACCTTTAGTCTGGCCTATGCTTTTTCTGAAAAATTTATGCTTCCTCTGTCTCATGATGAGGTGGTGTATGGAAAGAATTCACTCTTGGGTAAAATGCCAGGTGATGAATGGCAGCGTTTTGCGAATTTAAGGTTGCTGTTTGCTTATATGTATACCCACCCAGGAACTAAATTGATATTTCAGGGAGGTGAGTTTGGTCAATCAGCAGAGTGGAATTTTTCACAAAGTTTAGATTGGCACCTGCTTGAATATAAACCCCATAAAGGATTACAGAGTTTCGTGAAAGATTTGAACTCTTTCTATAAAACGAGTCCAGCTTTGTATGAGAAAGGATTTAGCGGAGAAGGATTTGAATGGATTAATTATGGGGACCATGAAAACTCTGTAATATCATATATTCGAAAAGGACATGAAGAGGCCGACGAAGTGGTGGTTATTTGCAATTTTAACCCTGTAGTAAGAAAGAACTACGAAATTGGCTTACCAAGAAAAGGGAAGCTGAAACAAATTTTGAACAGTGACTTTAAAAAATACTTCGGAAGCGGCATCAGTAATTCAAAAGAAATAGCCATTCAAAAAGAAGCCAGAGATGGAAGACCTTATTCTGCGGCTGTTACTTTGCCTCCTTTAAGTTTGGTTGCCTTTAAGATAATATAGTACACAAATTATTTATTTATAATAAATACCTCTTTATTTTTTAAGTCTTCTTAAAAATGAAGGGGTATTTTTAGGATATCCATATGGCGTGAATTAATGAATTTCATTAGGTTTGTAAACTATGAAATTTACTGCCCCTGAGGGAGTTAAAATGAAGATTTATGATTTTAAATACCGAGCTGGAAAACAAAGGGAATTTATTTCCCTCTAAGATAATCTCTTACCGAAAAGATGTTGATACTTTCTATTTTACAAGTGAAAATTATGTAGTACTACAGGTCACTGTAAGACGTGACAGCGTGTTAAGATTTAGATATAGCACCAAGACGATTTTTGACAATGATTTCTCCTATGCGATTACCAAATATGCAAGCCAGGGCTACAATCATTTGGAGCTGACTGAAAATGAAACACATTATATAATAACAACCTCAAAGTTGATCTGTAAGATTGCAAAAGAAGATATGCGTAAGTCTATTTTCGATGCAAAAGACGGTAAATTAATTTGTGAGGATGAGATTGGTTTTCACTGGGAAGAGAGTTATGAATTTGGTGGGGACATCGTTAAGATGTCGAAGATTTCACAAGATAGTGAGGCTTACTACGGACTTGGAGATAAGCCCGTTCACATTAATTTGAAGGGAAAAAGATTCGAAAATTGGGTGACTGATTCATATGCCTATGGCAGGGATACAGATCCAATTTATAAATCAATTCCGTTTTATATCGGTTTACATCATTCCAAAGCCTATGGGATATTTTTTGACAATACATTCAGGTCATTTTTTGATTTTTGTGCAGAGCGAAGAAATATAACAAGCTATTGGGCAGAAGGAGGTGAAATGAATTATTATTTCATTTACGGGCCGGATATGACCGATGTGGTGGCTTCTTATACAGATCTTACCGGGAAGCCTCATGAATTACCACCTTTGTGGGCTTTGGGTTATCATCAATGTAAATGGAGTTATTATCCGGAAGCCAATGTAAGAGCGGTTACGGATAAGTTCAGAGAATTAAAAATACCATGTGATGCCATTTATTTGGACATCGATTATATGGATGGTTTTCGTTGTTTTACCTGGAATAAGGAATATTTCCCAAATCCGAAAAAAATGGTACAAGAACTGGAAGAAGATGGCTTTAAGACCATCGCAATTATAGATCCAGGTATTAAAATAGATATGGAGTATGACATTTTTAAGGAAGCCCTTGAAAAAGATTATTTCTGTAAAAGAGCTGATGGTCCTTATATGAAAGGGAAAGTATGGCCGGGAGAGTGTTTCTTTCCTGATTTTACGGACCCTCAGGTTCGTGAATGGTGGTCCGGACTATACAAAGAATTGATCGAAGAAATTGGAGTGAAGGGTGTATGGAACGATATGAACGAGCCTGCTGTAATGGACGTTCCCGGAAAAACATTTCCGAATGATGTAAGACATAACTATGATGGGAACAGGTGCAGCCATAGAAAGGCGCATAACATATATGGTATGCAAATGGCGAGAGCAACTTACCAAGGTTTGAAAAAGTTTTCTTATCCAAAGCGTCCTTTTGTTATTACACGAGCGGCCTATGCCGGTACCCAAAGATATACTTCTACCTGGACTGGTGACAATGTGGCTACCTGGGATCATTTGAACATTGCCAACATTCAGGCCCAGCGTCTGAGCATGTCTGGCTTCTCGTTTGTTGGTTCAGATATAGGTGGATTTGCAGAGCAGCCAAATGGGGAATTATATGCGCGCTGGATTCAGTTGGGCATGTTTCACCCGTTTTTCAGAACGCACTCCTCCGGAGATCACGGAGATCAGGAGCCATGGGCTTTTGGTTCAAACATAACAGATATTGTAAGAAAGTTTATCGAGATCAGGTATGAACTATTACCGTATATGTATACGGCATTTTGGAGATACGCGGAAGAAGGAATTCCTATTTTAAAATCTCTTGTACTATTCGATCAGGAAGACCCGCATACGCATTATAGGAATGATGAATTCATTTGTGGAGAAAAGATATTGGCCTGCCCGATTGCGGAGCCAAATGCCAAAGGAAGGCGTATGTTTATTCCAAATGGTAAATGGTACAATTTCTGGGATGATGAAATCATGGAGGGTGGTGAAGAAGTATGGGTAGATGCCGATTTGGATTCTATGCCTATATTCATAAAAGCTGGATCTATAATTCCGAAGTACCCGATACAACAATTTGTCGGTGAAAAAACGATTGATCAGCTGATACTCGATGTTTACTTCAAAGAAGGAAAAGAGAAATCACAGGTATACGAAGATGCACATGATGGTTATGATTATAAAAAAGGAAGGTTTAGTTTAAGAGATTTTAAATTAATAGGAAAGAAAAAGTCGTTGACGATACAACAGTTTAAGTCAGGGAAGTATATTACACCGTATGATACGTTTCAGGTAAATATAAAAGGCCTGCCATTTAAAATAACTAAAATTGAAATTGACAATGAAGTATTGGATCTTAAAAAACTAAAGATCAATGGAGATAATTCATTTGTCGTTACCAAAGAATTTAACAGATTGCATATAACGGCAAAATAGGATCATACCAATTCAATTAAAAAAAAGCTGTCAAAATTGACAGCTTTTTTTATGGGTAACATCGTGGTTTTGGAATTTGTATGTTGGTTGATGACGGTGAGCTCTTCACTTCAAGTGAAGAGCTCATGAATGTCCGCTAAACTAAAAAGTAAACATTGTTTTGTAAAAAATTGATTGATCAGTTGATGGCAAATTTTGATCAATACAGTTTATTCTTTTTCAATTTTATCTTTTTTTTCGATCATTGCATTTGCCACTAAGAACAAACCACCGAATAAAAAGATCATTGAAGGATAGGCTACCTCTTCATCTAAAACGGTATAGCTTTCGAGAATAGAGGCAATTAATATACCGGTTCCTATACCAATTGCCAGCATTCCAAATTTTAATGTAAGATTAGAACGGTGGGTTTTCTTGGTAGCGAAAAGGGAGGCATCAGCACCTTTTTCGATTAATGACAATCTTTCTTTGTTTCGTGTATTCAGAAATACATAAAAGATTCCGAAGATTGAAGAAAAGACTATTAAGGGGATTAAAATGGCTTCCATAATTTGTTATTTAAGTTATACGTTTTGCTTTCCAAGTATGACGGAGCATTTAAAAATCAGGTTACAATTTTTTTTAATTATTTTTTTTGAGTTAACTTGTAACCTCACGATCAGTTTAAGTGTCTTATATGATAGATGGATAATAATTCAGATCAGAAATATATTGACAGGGTGTTGCAAGGCGACACAAATGCATTTGCTTATTTAATTAATAAGTATAAAGACATGAGCTATACCCTGGCCATCAAAATTGTGAAAAGTCATGAGGATGCGGAAGAGGTGGCTCAGGACAGTTTTTTAAAGGCTTATGAGAAATTAAATACATTTAAAGGAAATGCAAAGTTCTCTACCTGGCTGTATACTATTGTCTATAGAAATGCCATATCTAAAATCAGAAAGAAAAAAGTGACTACTTCAGATATCGATGACTATGTGATAGACAATCATCATGAAGGAGCGGATTTTCCTCAACTGGAATCTCTTAAAAATGAAGAACAACAAAAGTACGTGCGTGAAGCGGTAAATATGTTGCCAGAAAAAGATGCCTTGTTGATCACCTTGTTTTATATGAATGATAATTCCATAGAAGAGATTGAAGAAATTACTGGTTTGAGCCAATCTAATATAAAGGTAAAGCTGTTTAGAGCAAGAAAGAAATTGAATCAATCCTTGTCGGGATTGTTAAAGGAAGAATTAAAAACGATATTATGATGGAAGAAGGAAATATGGATAAATTGATTCGAGATAGTTTGAAGGCAGCACAGCCTTCTAAAGGTTTTACAAATAATATCATGGATCAAATTGGCGCATTGGAGTCGAAAGAAGAAAAAGCACTGGGAAAAGTGATTAAAAGATCGCTGCTTGAAAGTCCTTCGATCAATTTTACGCATCGGGTGATGGAAAAGATCGAAACATCATCGAAGGCTTTGGTAAACCAACCGATTATTGGTAAAAAAGCCTGGATTTTCATCTTGATATGTTTGATGTCCGTTGTTGCCTATGTATTTGCTGTGCCCAGCGAGGAAACTGCCACGTCACAGTACATTGATGATGCGATGACCAAATTTGACGGAGCGTTTTCATTTGACCTTCCTTCTTTACTAATTTCTCCATTATTTGCCATTAGTGTATTTGCACTTAGTTCCCTTTTATTCCTTGATTATTTTTTAAGAAACAGGACTCTATCGCTGAAAATCTGATCCCAAGTCAGAATAATTATATGCCCTCTCATCATCTACAGGCAATGTTTAGATTCGAGAGGGTATTTTTTTTAAAATATTTTTTAAAAAACACTTGCTGAAATTGTAAAAACATTTATATTTGCACACCTCAAAAAGGAAACAACATTCCTCCTTAGCTCAGTTGGTTAGAGCATCTGACTGTTAATCAGAGGGTCCTTGGTTCGAGCCCAAGAGGAGGAGCGAAAAGCACTTACGAAAGTAGGTGCTTTTTTATTGTGCTACACCAAGTGCAGCACCCCCTTGATGTTCCAAATGAAAATCAATTTTTGGGTTATTCTTTAGCTGAAACAAAAATAACTTGGATTTTAATTTGGGATTTCAAAACCCTTTTATTTGTACACCTCTTGATCAACCATCGATCGTAAAACTACAAAGTATTAAGAATTAAATACTGACCTGATTTATGGTTATACCTGCCATGTTTGCTGATTTATAGATTCCTAAATAGTGAATGGTATGGTATGGAACATTTCAATTGTATCATTCTTGTTTCTGTTTTCAAAAAAGTACTATTAAACTTTAGGTTCATAATAAATTTCTCCAACCCTAAAAATAGTGTGAACTGAGTTGTTAAAATTAGTACAACCACAGCACAGCAGGACAGTGTTTTGTCTTTGTGATAATTTCACAAGTAGTTTATATAAATATGATTTGTTGGTTTATATTAGCTAAAAATATGAAATTTAAGAATGTTATTTAACTCCATAGACTTTGCAATATTTCTGCCAATTGTTTTTGTTCTATATTGGTTTGTTGCACAGAGGAATTTAAAACTTCAAAATGCTTTAATAGTTGTAGCAAGTTATGTCTTCTATGGTTGGTGGGATTGGAGATTTTTATCACTCATCATATTTAGCACAGTTGTCGATTATTTAGTTGGACAGAAACTCAGAACTGAACAAGAATCATCCAAAAGAAAAATATTACTATGGACAAGCATATTCGTAAACCTTGGGTTTTTAGGATTCTTTAAATATTATAACTTCTTCTTAGAAAACTTTGTTGATGCCTTTAGTCTATTTGGAATACAGATTAATTCTAGGAGCCTTAATATTATTCTTCCTGTAGGTATTAGTTTTTACACCTTTCAAACCTTGAGTTATACTATTGATGTATACAAAAAGAAATTAGAGCCTACACAAGACTTTATGGCCTTTTCTGCTTTTGTCTGTTTTTTTCCTCAGTTAGTGGCTGGTCCCATTGAGAGGGCAACAAATTTATTACCTCAATTTTATAAGAAAAGAACTTTTATATACGATAAAGCGGTTGATGGAATGCGCCAAATATTGTGGGGATTGTTTAAAAAAGTAGTCATAGCGGATAATTGTGGGGAGTTTGCAAATCAGATTTTTAACAACTCAGCTGATATGAATGGAAGTACTTTAGTTCTTGGCGCTATTTTCTTTACATTTCAGATATATGGAGACTTTTCTGGTTATTCTGATATAGCTATAGGCACATCAAGGCTTTTTGGTTTTGATTTAAAACAAAACTTTGCTACTCCGTATTTTTCAAGAGATATAGCAGAGTTTTGGAGAAGGTGGCATATCTCATTAAGTACTTGGTTTAGAGATTATCTTTACATTCCTCTTGGAGGAAGTAAAGGTGGTACTTGGATGAAAGTAAGAAATACTTTTGCAATATTTTTAGTTAGTGGTTTTTGGCATGGAGCTAATTGGACGTTTATAATTTGGGGAGCTTTAAATGCTCTATATTTTTTGCCTTTATTATTAACTAATAATAACAGAAAAAACTTAGGAGTTGTAGCAGAGGGAAAATTATTTCCGTCAGTTAAGGAGTTATTTGCTATACTTTCTACTTTTGCCCTAACTGTATTTGCTTGGATATTCTTTAGGGCTGAAAATGTGGGACAGGCATTTGGTTATATTCGCGGGATATTTTCTGAAACATTATTTGAATATCCTTTTTTTAATAATAGATCAAACTCAATTAATATAATAATTTTAATCTGTTTTTTACTTTGTGTTGAATGGCTTGGAAGAACAAATCAATTTGCTATTGAGAATTTAAAGAATAAACCAAAACTAATTAGGAGAATTTTCTATTTTCTTATTTTATTCATTCTATTGATTTATGGGAATTATAAAGGAGAAGTAGAGTTTATTTATTTTCAATTTTAAATTATGGAAAAGTTCATAAAAAAAACGCTGTTGTGGTGTTTCCTGTTTTTAAGTTTGATGGTAACAATTACGTTAGTAGTCATAAACCATTACAAAGATTATTATGGTTTGGTTAAAAAAGCAAAGCATACTACTTTTTTACTGGCTGATTCTCATGGTTTACGGATTAATCTTGAAAATATAGGGGTCGATAATTTGTCATATGGAAGTAATAGCTATGTTGATATTAAAAATCAGTTATCCTGGCTAGTAAAAAACAAAGATTTTGACAGGGTTATATTAACTTATGATGAACAGATGTTTAGTTCTTACAGAGACAATCTTAACAACAATCATCTTTCATATTTTTTAAATCCAATACCTATTTCTGCTTTCCGAGCTAATTTTATTGTGAAATATTGCGCCGTATTTAAGAAGTTAATTTCAAGTGGAACTATAAAGTTAGTATTTCAATCTAGAGGTAATTTTAAAAGTTCGAAAAAAGAATCTGTTGATACTCTTGAAGAAGGAGATAGGATTAATAAGGCTAAAAACAGAATTGAATTGCAATTTAAAGAGAAATCTTTGGTTCAAGAAAATGCATTTAATGATATATTAGGAATTTGCAAAAAGAATAATATTGAAGTTATTTTGATAAAATTTCCTTTAAGCCAGACATACATCAATGAAAGGGCTAAAAATAAAAATTATAAGGCTCTGAAAGAAATAATTAATCCTCTACTAAATTTAGACCTTTCAATTTCCATATCTGACGATAGATTTTATCGAGATGAAGATCACTTAAATGAAGATGGTATTAGCATTTTAGAAAAATTAATTTCTGATTCTATAGATAAACCATAGTTAATCTTCTTCTTTCAATTCGGCTATTTCTAATCAATGTAATTTGGTTAAACTAAGATTAACGAATTGAACTTTCATAACTTTTTGTAACTTGTTTGTTGAACCTCTGCACCTAAAGATTCATATAGTTCCTTAGCCTAATTCGCTCGATTCCCAGAATTATATCATTCCTGGTTGTTTGTCTCGTACTCCTTTTTCTTCATAAATGAACACTTGTAATCATTCAATTTTTAATTCCTGTTTCACGGAGGTTTTTATATCTTTATCTGCGATTTCGCAAAAGGAAGTCGATATGAAAGAATAAAAAAATTATAAATCAAAAGTAAAATGAAGCTAGTAAAAGTTTTTATGTTGGCTATGGTATCAGTATTGTTCTTAAACTGTAATTCAGGCCAAAAATCATCAGATCAAAAGAAAGCAACAAATGAGTCTGCGGACACAACTGTAGAAAAAGAACCTGATTTTAAAATCTCTTTGGCCCAATGGTCATTGCATAACACGTATTTTGGAGAGCCAATTACAGATTGGGGTGAATTTGCACGAATGGTAAAAGAAGTACCTGATTCCATTTTGAAGGGTGACATAGACCCAATTGATTTTCCTGAGTTGGCCGCGAGTTATGGTATTTATTCTATAGAATTGGTGAACACTTTTTATTTCTCGAAAGTAGATGATATGGAGTATTGGAAAACCTTCAAGAAAAAATGTGATGATGCCGGTGTGTCGGTAGGATTGATTATGATTGATTTGGTTGGTAATCTGGCAGATGCAGACGAAGCTGTTCGATTAAAAGCTGTAGAAGATCACCATAAATGGGTTGATGTTGCCAGTTTTCTGGGAGCTAGAAGTATTCGTGTTAATGCTGGTGGACAAGGGACTGCTGAAGAAGTAGCTGCCAATGCGGTTGATGGACTGTCAAAATTAGGAGCTTATGGAGCATCAAAAGATGTAAATATTTTAGTTGAAAATCATGGAGGTTATTCATCAGATGGTTCTTGGTTATCAGGAGTTATGAAAGAGGTGAATATGGAAAACGTTGGGACCCTTCCAGATTTTGGAAACTTCTGTATGGAATACGGTAAGGATGGATGTGAAAAAGAATATGACAAGTACAAGGGTATTGCAGAATTAATGCCTTATGCTAAAGGGGTCAGCGCCAAATCAAATGCTTTTGATGAAAACGGAAATGAAACCAAGTCGGACTATTTGAAAATTATGAAAATTGTAAAGGAGTCTGGTTTTAAAGGCTATGTTGGTATAGAATATGAAGGAGACAATGAAGATGCCGGCATAAAGGCGACAAAAGCCTTACTTGAAAAGGTATTTAAAGAAATCTAATTGAATATAATTATGATAGAGCATCAGCGAAAGCTGGTGCTTTTTTTATGGCTATTGATAAGGAATATGATATTCTCATCACAGTAAATCGTTCAGAGAGTCTAATGAAACACGTTTTCTTAAGATCTTCATTTTCCGCTTAAAATATCTTTTCTGTACCCGGTTGCCATTATTCCTTATAGCAGCTTTGAAGTTTTGGAATACAATGATATTATCAGGTTCTGACTTTGCACCATATGGATCGGCCTGAATTAAAAAACTACTGATAAAACGTTTCCACGCAAAAGCGGATATTTCTCCCGACTGCAGCACTTCTTTTGTAACCGATCTAAAAAAATCCTGACTTAAACTGGTGTCAAAAATTCTAATGTTGCTCAAATCAGACTCGGAGAAAACCTGAATTAAGATGTCCTCAATGTCGTTAAATGATTCATTTTTTTTTGTAAAAATGTACATTCCACGAGAGGAATTGAAAATAAAAGGTTTGTATTTTAAATAAAAGGCAATACGATTATTGATCAATAATTGTTTCTGTCGATTCAAAAACAAAGATTGACTGTTGATTTTTGGTTTTAAAACAACAGAGCAAACCATTTTTCATTTTGATTTAAATGTATTGTAATATATAAAAAAGCATACTGATATAATTTTCAGTATGCTTTTTCTAATGTAAGATTAATTATGTAAGATCGAAACGATCCAGATTCATCACTTTATCCCATGCTGCCACAAAATCAGTCATAAATTTTTCTTGCGAATCGTTACAGCCATAAACTTCTGCCAAGGCTCGAAGTTCTGAATTAGACCCGAAAATAAGATCAACTCGAGTTCCGGTCCATTTAATGGTTCCGGTTTTTCGATCGCGACCTTCAAAAACATCTTGAGAATCAGAATTTGCATTCCATGTAATTCCCATGTCTAGTAAATTGATAAAAAAGTCATTAGACAAGGCTTCTGAGCGTTCAGTAAATACGCCATGCAGGGAATTGTCAAAGTTGGTATTCAAAACGCGCATTCCACCAATCAAAACTGTCATTTCAGGAGGTGTTAAGGTCAGAAGTTGCGCTCTGTCAACTAACATTTCTTCGGCTGAAGCCGAATGCTTTACTTTGAAATAGTTTCTAAAACCATCTGCTGTTGGTTCTAAAGCTGCAAAAGAGTCAATATCAGTTTGCTCTATAGATGCGTCCGATCTTCCCGGAGTGAATGGCACCGTGATAGAATGACCAGCATTCTTAGCGGCTTGTTCGATAGCAGCACAACCTCCTAAAACGATCAGGTCAGCCATCGAAACTTCTTTAGAATATTCATTTTTAATTGTCTCCAGAGAGGCCAAAACTTTATTCAATTGTGAAGGGTTGTTCACCTCCCAATCATTTTGAGGTGCTAATCGCAACCTTCCTCCGTTCGCACCACCTCTTTTATCAGATCCTCTGAAGGTAGAAGCGGAAGCCCAGGCAGCCGATACTAACTGAGAAACGCTTAGACCAGAATCAAGAATAATTTTTTTCAGTTTGCTCACCTCTTTATCCGAAATTGTGGAATGTGTGGCTGCAGGTATAGGGTCTTGCCAAATTAACACTTCGCTAGGTACTTCAGGGCCTAAGTAAAGTGAAATTGGTCCCATATCGCGATGCGTTAATTTGAACCAGGCTCTGGCAAAGGCATCTGCGAAGTCATCAGGATTTTCGTGAAAACGTCTTGATATTTTTTCATAATCAGGATCGAACCTTAAAGCAAGGTCTGTAGTCAGCATTTTTGGGGCGTGACGTTTTGATTTATCATGTGCATCTGGAACACTATTTGCTCCAGCACCTCCTTTGGGCTTCCATTGATGCGCTCCTGCAGGGCTTTTTTCAAGCTCCCAGTCATAGCCAAACAAATTCCAGAAAAAGTTGTTGCTCCATTTCGTTGGGGTTGTGGTCCAGATAACTTCAAGCCCGCTGGTGATGGTGTCATTGCCACTTCCGGTACCGAAAGAATTTTTCCATCCAAGACCTTGTTCTTCAATACCTGCCGCTGCAGGTTCTCTGCCTACGTATTTGTCAGGGTCTGCTGCACCATGTGTTTTTCCAAATGTATGACCACCAGCAATCAGTGCCACAGTCTCTTCATCGTTCATGGCCATTCTTCCAAAAGTTTCTCTAATATCTTTAGCTGCAGCCAAAGGGTCAGGGTTGCCATTCGGCCCTTCTGGGTTTACATATATGAGTCCCATTTGAACTGCTCCTAAGGGGTTTTCTAAATTTCTGTCTCCTGTATATCTTTTGTCACCTAACCATTCCGTTTCGGTTCCCCAATATATGTCTTGTTCAGGTTCCCATATATCCTCTCGTCCGCCTCCAAATCCGAAGGTCTTAAAGCCCATTGATTCAAGAGCGACATTCCCTGCGAGTATCATCAAATCGGCCCAAGAAATCTTTTTTCCATATTTCTGCTTTATAGGCCAGAGTAACAAACGTGCTTTGTCTAAATTTCCATTGTCAGGCCAACTGTTAAGAGGTGCAAATCTTTGGCTTCCAGATCCACCACCACCTCGACCATCTTGAATACGATACGTACCGGCACTGTGCCAGGCCATCCTGATAAAGAATGGTCCATAATGCCCAAAATCTGCTGGCCACCAGTCTTGAGAATTTGTCATCAGTTCAACTAAATCCTTTTTAATTTCTTTTAAATCAAGGCTTTTAAATTCTTTTGCATAGTCAAAATCTGCATCCATGGGATTGGCTTCTGATGATTGTTGACGGAGAATGTTAAGGTTCAACATGTTTGGCCACCAATCGCGGTTAGAGGTGCCTCGTCCTGCTGTGTTTTTCACTGACCCACCGTGAAATGGGCACTTGCTTTCGTTGTTATCCATCTTAGTTTTTATTTGAAGTTTTTAAACCCTTAAGTTACTGAACTTCATACAGAATCTGAAGTATTTACATTAGTTTTTACTTATGAGCTTATAAGAATTTCTTATGAAGGATTTTTGATAGAAAATCTAAATAAAAAATGACAATGTAGTTACTTTTTCATATATTTGCATCGTGCACGATATAATCGATAGCGATAAAAAATGAAAGAAGAACAAAAAACGACGATGGTACAAGGTATATTAAGAATACTACTTGCATTTTTTATGGTGTTTGCCGGTTTTAGTCATTTGACTTTTAATAGGGTTGAGTTTTACGCTCAGGTGCCGGATTGGGTTCCTTTGAGTAAAGATTTTGTGGTAATCGCATCAGGAGTTATAGAGATTGGTTTAGGTCTGGGCCTTGCATTTTGGAAAAAAGAACGGATCCGGTTTGGCTGGGCATTGGCGTTATTCTTCATTTTAGTATTCCCTGGAAATATTTCTCAATACCTGGAAGGTAAGGATGCGTTTGGGCTTTTAAATTCAGATGGAGCACGTTTAAGGCGCTTGTTTTTTCAACCTGTTCTGATAGTGTGGGCACTCTGGTCTTCAGGAGCCTGGCAACAATGGAGGAACATTAACAATAATTCGAATGAATGAGAACCAACTATTATTGAGCAGTCAGATCTGTTTTCCTGTTTATTCGGTGTCACGCCTTATAACAAAAGCATATACGCCACATTTAAATAAACTAGGGATCACCTATCCTCAGTATCTGGTGATGCTGGTCCTTTGGGAACAAGAAGGAGTATCGATTGGTCAAATAAAGAACAAACTGTACCTGGATACAAATACCTTATCTCCATTACTGAAGCGTATGGAAAAAATGGGTTTTATAATTAGAACCCGTTCTAAGAAAGATGAAAGAAGTGTGATGATTGAATTGACCAAGAAGGGGAAAGATCTAAAGTCTGTAGCTGCATCAATTCCGGATCAACTTTTTGAGGAAATCGTGGCAGATAAGATTGAGATAGACGATATGCTTGACTTAAAAAAAACACTTTGTGAACTGATTACTGTCTTAACTGATAAAGACAAAAAAGCGAAAGAATAATAATTTAAAAATAAGATTTTAAACAATGGAATTAATAGATAAATTAAACTGGAGATATGCGGCAAAAGCCATGAATGGTAATAAGATTCCGCAAGAAAAAATTGATACTATAATTGAAGCTATTTCTTTGGCGCCCACTTCCAGCGGCCTGCAACCCTTTGAAATAATTGTGATCACAAATCAGGAGTTAAAAGAGAAAATCAGACCAATTTCATGGAATCAGTCTGTGATAACTGATTGTTCTCACTTGATTGTTTTTGCCGCCTGGGATACTTATACCGCAGAAAGAATCAATAAAATGTTTGATTTGACAAACAAAGTGAGAGGTTTTAAAAACGAAGGCTGGGAAAATTACCGCCAGATGTTATTAGGTAGCTATCCTCAAAAAGATGCCGAGGTTAATTTTAACCATGCCGCGAAACAAGCGTATATTGCTTTTTCTCAGGCCATAGCGGCCGCAGCTTTTGAAGGTGTAGACAGTACTCCATTGGAAGGGTTTGATCCGGATGCTCTCGATAAGATTCTGGGTTTAAAAGAAAAAGGACTAAGAAGTTGTGTGATGCTTCCTTTAGGCTATCGCGATGCTGAAAATGATTGGCTGGTGAACCTTAAAAAAGTGAGAAAAGAAAAAGAAGATTTAGTAACCATGATGGAATAGCTTACCCTAAATACCGGGAACAAGAATAAAAAGAGTCGGCCAAGTGCCGCTCTTTTTTTTATATAGTCAAACATTTATAGCGTCATAAAAATGAGTTTCTGATTTGAATTAAATTGCTTTGAGTGCTTCATCTACAGTTGGTTTCACCTCAATAATAGTGCTGAACCCCGAAACATCCAGAATCTCTTTTACAATGTCATTGGGATGACATAGCATCAGCATACCAGACTGAGCCATGGTTTTTTTAGCAGTGGCCAAAAATACTCTTAAACCTGCGCTACTCACGTATCTGGTGTGTTCAAGATCAATGAGGATCTTAGCCTCGCCTTTTTCCAGATGTTTGTTAATTTCATCCTCTGCCTCAGGCGAGGTGTTGGTATCCAGGTTGCCTTGCAGCCCAATAACAATCTTATCATTTATTTCTTTGGTTCTTATCTCTAAACTCATCGCTATTGAATATTAATGTTATACTTAACCAGGTTTATTACGTTTTTATTAGCCTGCCTGATATAGGCGTATTCATCTACTAAATTTTTGACTATATGCACGCCTAGTCCTCCCAGTTTTCTCTCACTGATGGCTAATTTGATGTCTGGGGATTCATTCCTAAATGGATTGAAAGGAATCCCGTCGTCCTCTATGGTGATGATCAGACGCAAATACTTGAGTTGAAATTTAACCTCAATTTCATGTTCCTTCGGATCATTAAACCCATAAGAAATAATGTTATTCAACAGTTCGTCCAATACAATATTGAATTTCTGAGTTGCTTCCGTTGTCATGTCATTTCTGGCGGCAAACTCTTCAAAAAACTCAATTACCTTGGGCATTTCTTCAATCTTATTATTGATCCATACCGAAGTTTGTTCACCAGAATGTTTATCGCTATCCTTGAGATATTGCAAGGTCAGCACAGTAATATCATCAAATTGCTCAGTACCTTCTTCAAATTCGTTTACACTTTTTATAATTAAATCAGTTAACGATTTGGTCGAGTCGTAATTTCTATTTTCTATTAAATTTACTAATCTTTTCGTAGAATAAAACTCTTCTTTGGTATTTTGAGCCTCTGTTACTCCATCCGTATAAGACAAAATGATATCATCCTTATCTATAAATACTTCTGATTCCTTATAAGTCATTCCTTCCATGGCACCAATTACGGGACCGTGAAGATCATCCAGAATTGCAATATTGTCATGTGCCCCGATTACATAGGACGGATTATGACCCGCATTTGAATAGACCAGTTTGCCGGTTTCAATATCTAAGATACCTATAAAAACCGTTATAAACATATAAGCATCATTGTCTTTGGCTATTTCATTATTCACCTGGGTCAGAATACTTGCTGTTGAATGATCCGTGGCGGCACGAGATTTTAACAAGGTTTTAGCGACTGCCATTTCTAAAGCAGCGGGAACACCTTTTCCGGAAACATCGCCAACCGCGAAATAGAGGTGGTTTTCATCGAGAAAATGAAAATCATAGAAATCACCACCGACTTCCCTGGCCGGGATTAAGTCTGCATAAATATCAATTTCTTTTCTTTCAGGAAATGCTGGAAAGGTAAGTGGTAACATACTCATTTGAATATCTTTCCCAACATTCAATTCACCTTCCATACGCTTATTAGCTTTGAGCAGGATGGCTTCATTTTTTTTTCGTTTTGTAATATCTCGTATGATGCCACTAAAATTCATGTCATCAATACCTTCCCACATAGAAAGAGCCATACTTACGGGAAATATTGATTTATCCTTCCGTTGTCCTTCCATTTCCACAATCTGACCAATGGCCCTTTTTTCTCCTCCTTTCAAAACCCGATCCATACCTGCATGATGATGCTTATGGTATTTTTTAGGGATAATAAGATCTAAATTCTGACCAATTGCTTCTTCATCTGTATAACCAAATATTTTAGTTGCGGCCGGGTTCCATGATTCGATGATACCATTTTTGTCAGCGGAAATAATAGCATCTATGGCACTGCTGGTTATAGATCGGAATCGGTTTTCAGAGGCTTTGATTTTTTCTTTTGCATCCTTGTGATAGGTAATGTCTCTTCCGATACCTATCAATCCAGCTAAATTACCTTCTGCCGAGAAATAAGGCGTTTTTAAGGTTTCCATCACAATGCGTCTCCCATCAGGTTTAAGGCTTATTGATTCGAATAATTCAGATGAAGCCGAGGATAGAATTAATTCATCGGATCTTTGATGTTTACTTGCCCTTTCAGCGGGTATGATTTCCATATCTGTTTTGCCAATAAAGTCTTTCACCTTCATTCCAATATGATTTTCAAAGGCTCGGTTGGCACCCAAATACTTTTTATCAGTGTCTTTGTAGAATATAATATCCGGTATGGAGTTGATTAAAATTTTTAGAAAGGCTTTTTCTTCTTTCAATTGCTTGGTTCTTAATTGAACTCTTTCTTCCAGCTCATCCTTCGCCTTGGTTAATGCCAGATTTGCTTTTTCTCCAAGTTCAAGAGAAAACAGGATGGCAAGTATCATCAGAATGACTACACCTGCAAAAATTCCAAATACAGTTGTTTGCATGGTGATATAGGTTGAATTCCCTTCTTTCACGTCAATTTCAGAAGCCATCCCAATATCTAATTCTGAATCCCATAACCATGATCCATAAACAGGAACACCTCTGTAATCGCGATAACCATTCATGTTTGTGCTGGAATTTCCTTTGATAGCATCGGCAGCCATTAAGGTCAATTTCTGTTCATGCCGGGGTATCGGAGTTTTGAAACCGGTGATCATGTTGCCACCTGGATCTCTTATTTCAAGTTGCAGTATGTCATCTTGATTGTAGGATAACAGGCCAATATTTCTGAGATCAGCTTTAAAACGGCTCTCTGATAAGAGTCGACCTTTATTGTTAAAAACATAGCTTTCTCCGCTTTTCCCAACCCTGCTTAGTTGCATGACCCTTGAAAAGCCCAGGGAAGGATTGATTCTGATAGCGAGTGCCGCGATTATTTCTCCGTCGGCATTTTCAACCGGAGTTACAAAAAAGATAGATGGTGGTTTGGTGAGATTCCCATTTTCTTCATTTGCATTGAGATGGACATCCGATTCTATGGGAGGTACAAATACGGACTCGCCGTTGAATACCTGTAACATGAGATCAGGGCGCTTGAGGTGAATAATATTTTCTGTGCTGATATTTTCATTCCTGTAAGATGCCAGATTCCTGTTCTGCTTGTCTATGATGAAAAACCCCTCACTCTGAAGGGAATTGTGATGCTTTTCATAGAAAGCTCTTAATTTACTCAGTGCTTCGGATTTCAATAAAGCATTTTTGTCCTTCGGTATCTTTAAAATTTCATTTGTAGCTGCTACTAATACTGGATCTCTTCCAAACTCCTTTACAATTAACTTGTGTTGTTCCACCCATAATTGCAGCCTTTCATGTGTGTTTTCCAAGGTGGTTTCCAGGTTTATCTCCAGGTCACTGAGAATTTTTTTCTTGTTCTGTTCCATGGCCATCCACCCTAAGAATGAAATTGCAATAAGTATTAATAACGTACCTAAAAGGGTAATTATTCTGAATCTCTTAGAACCAATTTCAAGAACAATTTCCTCTCTTACTACTTTTTTAAAGAAGTATTTAATAGCGTAATGGCCAATAATGAATAAGATGATAATTGCTGCAATACTTTTAAAGATTAAATAAGAAAAATTAATAGCTTCAGTATCTTCCACTGTTTGTACACTGATCCATTTGGACCTGATATCGTTCATTTCTTCATTGGAGATACTTTTTAGGCCTTTGTCAAGAATATTTTTAAGAATGACATTGTTTTTATGAACGGCGATATGCAATGGAGGTGATTCCATTTTATCGAGTTGCACATCAGTAGAGATTTTTAAATTGGGAATGAAGCTGTTTTCTATATAGTAGGTAACAACTCCTATGCTTTCAATAAATCCATCCAGTTCTCGGGTAGAAACTTTCATCAATCCCTCTGGGACAGTCTCAACAGGGACCAAGATTATATCAGGGTAGTTCCTTGCCAATTCGGCTGTGATGGAAAAATCATTTATGACGGCAATTTCTTTCTTCGAAAGGTCATGTATCGTATTAATACTGTCATACTTGTTGGTCACCAGAATGCTTGGTTGAATATAGTAGCTGGAGGTAAATTCCATATAAGTAGCCCTGTCATCATCCTTATAAACAGCAGGTAAAATTTGAATTTTATCCTCCTTAAATTGTGTAAGTATTTCGCCCCAGGAAAGACCGTTGACAAACCGAATATTAATACCCGATTTTTCTGCGATGAGTTTGATCAAATCAATTGAAAAACCTGCTGGTTCATCCTGGTCATTCATAAAATCAAAGGGAGGCCAGTCTTTTTCATTGGCAACAACCAATGTTTCATGGGTAGAAATATAATCTAATTCTTCTGGGGAAAAATCAATTGCATTCTTTTGCGCTATTAAATGGTGCCCGCATATAAAGATCAAAAGGAAGGGTAAAAACAGATGTTTTACGGAATAAGTTGTCTTCATAGTTAAGGATTTTAGAAATTAACTCGTTTTAAAAATAATACCCAAAATTGATGTTTAATCTGGAATTCCAGGTCCTGTCTTCCGGATGCGTTAAGCCCACGCCAGGCCCGCCTGAAAACCACATGTTTTGACCAAATATATAGTCGAAATAAGCGTAGAGTCCTCTTTTAATTAAGGTAGTACCAATCACAATCTGCTTGGAATCAGAACCGTACCCTTCTTTAGGACTTACCTGACTATAATTAAAATACAGCTTCATTCTATCCAGGTATTTCCCATCAATATGTAGCATATTTGAAACATTAAAAGTGTAAACATTTGCTTTTGTACTTACCTCAAACGGAAACATAAAGGCCCCAAATTGTATTGTTTTATCGCTCACATTATCAGGATTTCGCGGTCGATATTCATAGTCTATCCATTGGAAGTGCAGGTTCCAGTTTTTGTAGAATAAATTGTTATGTAAGGCAAAGGCATACCTGTCGCCTTTTTCTTTAGTTGTTTTATTGTAAATTTTTCCAGCCTCTGCAGAACCGCCCAGTTTCATCAATAAATTGTCGTTTAATTTCCATTTATAGATTGTTCTCAGGTTCAACTGATTGATTTCCTGATTGGTTTGAATGTCATCGGTTACTAAGTCAAAAGAATAGCGTCCATAACGCTCAGAATCAATGTATTCAGGGTTTTTATAAAAAGCGGCTTGAATATTCCAGGATGAGGTGTCGTATATATATTTGATGCCAGTATCGTAATCATCCTCAAAACCTATGTAATAGGTAGCGTTAAACCAAAAACTATCAGAGGAATAGGGAAGGATTCCAAAAGGGACTTGATGAATACCAATTTGAATTGATGAACGATCAGTCAGGTGATATCCAAAATACCCATGATGAATTGCATTGAAATTACCATACCATCTGTATTCAACTGAAAAGAAGATATCCTTATAGTCAATGTCTGCATTCAAACGAAATAATTCAAAACCAAAGTCACCAAGGCGATCCATGTTTTCCTGATCATAATTTTTATAAGAATAATTTAATCGTAAAGCTCCGCCAATTCTGATTTTTGGAAGAGGATGTATACTATCCGTTTTTGCGCGTTCCTCTGAATTTAAGATATCGCTCAGAAAGTTTGACCTCACTTTTTTAGTGCTGTCCGATGCTTTCTGTTCGGCTGGTTTTTCGATGTTTTGACCGTAATTTAAGTCAATAACTGACACCAGCAGTAGAAGGAATATACCTGTATTTCGGTGTCGTAATATGTTCATCGATTCAAGGATGTTTAACGCAGCTTATCAGATATGAGTTTGATTCAAATAAAAGCAGAATACCAACTTTATACAACCATCCGGTCATATGGTTCTAATCAAAGGTGTCGTTCATTATTTCAATGCCTGAAGAATTTGTTTGGTAGTTGATTCTGAGCATTGAATAACGATTTTCATTATTTTGGGAAAAGTCTCACTCCTAAAGATAGTGAATTTAATTAACTATCTGCGTGTCAATCATTCATGCCTTTTTTGATGTAAAAGTCAGGCAAGGTAAAACGCAGGTGAAATCATTCTTGAATTAAACTCCATAAGAGCTTGTGCCCATCGCAACTTTGGAATTAAGATGAATTTTTCAAATTCTATATGTAGTCTATAGGAAATTCAATTTTTCGTTAATAAATGTTTTAATAACTAATTGTCAGGTCTATAGCATATGTCCTAATAAGTTGGTAGTATGTAGTCTTATTAACATAACCTTATTCCAGGATTTTATTCTAACTAATAGATCGATGAAAAAGCATATACTATTTTTATTCTTCTTTGTTTCATTTTGCATGTCTGCACAGGATTCACCGGGAGTTTATACCATTGAAAATGTCAAAATTAATACTTCTCATTCTGATTTTGGGACAGCTTTTTTGGGTAATGACAAGGTGGTTTTTGCCGCACCAAGATCTGGATTCACCATGAATCGAGAAGAACATAACGGGCAACCTTTTTTGGATTTGCATGTGGCTGAAGTATCTGAAGACGGAAAATTGATCAGAAAACAGAAGCTTCCCGGTGACGTAAACACCAAGTATCACGAAGGAATGGTCACATTTTCGAAGGATATGAAAACTGTGTTTTTTAGTGCAAATGGAAAGATAAAAAGAACAAAAAGGAAAAAGAATAAAGAAGCTGAAATTAAGACAAAGGGAACGGCAAATATTCATCTTTTTAAAGCCAGTATTAATGAGCATGGAGAATGGGGAGATCTGGAAATGCTGCCGTTTAATGATGATGGTTATTCAACAGGGCATCCCGTGCTAAACAGGGATGACACCAAATTGTATTTTGTCTCAGATGGACCTGAATCACTTGGAAAAACTGATATTTTTGTTGTAGACCTGCATGAAGATGGAACCTATGGGAAACCTGTTAATTTAGGGCCTAAAATTAATTCTGCTGAACGCGAAATGTTTCCATTTATTGGAAAGGATAATGTTTTGTATTTTTCTTCTGACGGTTTCGATGGGATGGGAGAATTAGATGTTTATGCCAGTAAAATATTTGACAACACCGTATCTGACCCCATCAATCTGGAAGCTCCGGTAAATAGCATCTCAGATGACTTCGCATATATAATTGATGATCACAAACACAAGGGTTATTTCTCATCAAATCGAGAAGGGGGACGCGGAGATGATGATATTTATTCTTTTACGGCATCTCCGCCTATTTATATTGAATGCCAGCAGGAAATTACAGGCGTTGTTAAGAATATAGATACGCAGGAATTGATACCGAATATGACAATTGTGCTGTTTGATGAAGCTGGTGAGAAATTAGAATCGTTTATTTCGAATGAGCAGGATGCCCGTTTTTCGTTTGATCAGGCATGCAATGCCAACTATAAAATTCAAGGGTTTTTGGAAGGTCATTTGGTCGGAGAAATGGATATTAGAACAGTGAATGATCTGAATGCTGAACCATTGGAAATTGTATTTAATGTCTCAGTAGAAACAGCACCGATTACTGATGTGATAGCAGCCGGTAATTCGGAAGAAATTTTAAAGGAAGAAAGTTCTGAAAATGATGAGATTGGCGAAATGGCAGCCAGGAATACGAAGGAAGAAATGAAGTCAGCATCAATGGTCGCTGCCGAAGCTGTGGATGATAAAGGTGAGGATAAGCAGGAGCAGGTTGCCATGAATGAGGGTTCTTCAGCGTCAGCGTTAAATAATGAGAGCAGGCCTCGGTCTGCTGACGAGGTGGCATCTACAAAAGAAAGATCGTCAAATGTTACGGGGTCTGATACCCCTTCTTCTCAAAACAAAGCTTTGGCAACATCCGCTGCTGTGGTCGCTGCGGGTTCTGATACCGACAAACAGCATCAGAATAATTCCGGTAGTGATAAGGAGGATCCTTCTGTTGCAGAGAATCCAGAAACGTCCGTATCGAATATCGCTGAAACGTCAAATAAAGAATCGGAGTCCAATAGCTATGCAGATGTTAATAAGGCTGTATCTGATGATTCAATCGATGAAGTTGTAGCTGCTACGATTATTGAACCAAGTGAGGGTTCAGAAAGCACAGAAGCGTCAGTAACATCAATTGAAAGTCAGCAGGCAGCGTCTGAAGCAATTGCAAATGTCGATCCTGAAAAAGCAAGAGTTGCAGAAAGTCAGGAAACGGCCTCTCTCAACAGCAATGAGAGGATGGGAACCAACAGTGAATCGGGCAGTGAAGTGAGCGAAAAAAATGAAGGTCAGGCAATGGTATCGAAGAGCAGGTCTATATCTGATACAGACCTCGCAGTAAACCACGAACCGACCAAAGTCAATTTAGAAAACTTAAAGATAAACACGATCTATTTTGATTTCGATAAACATACTATTCGTTATGATGCTAAATTGGAATTAGACAAGTTGGTGAAAGTAATGATGGATTATCCTGATATGAAAATCGAAGTGAATGCGCATACAGATATTAGAGGTAAGAAAAAGTATAATGAAGGTCTTTCGAACAAAAGAGCCGATGCGACTTCGAAATACCTGATAGATCATGGAGTTGATTCCAAGCGGATTTCATCCTATTGGTTTGGTGAATTACGTCCAGCAGAAAAGTGCACGAAAGAATCTCCTTGTTCCGGATTTCAACATCAGTTAAACAGAAGATCAGAGTTTTCAATTATAGACAAATCATCTGACCAGATCATAGTGCAGTCGGAGAATAGAAAAAACTCCATGGTTCAGGAAAAGAATACTTATACTTCTAATTCAGGATTGTTCATGAATTATAATTTCTATGAAGATAAAGAGGTATACACGGTTCAGGTAGGGGCCTTTAAAGGAAAGGTACAAACAGACAAGTACAGCAAATTAACAGATCTTTTCAATCACCGTTATGACGACGGTCTAAACAGGTATTATTCCGGTATTTTTGAAACTTCTGCTGAAGCAAGAAATCATATGAAATCAATGAGAAAGAATGGTTATTCAGGTGCTTTTGTTGTTGGGTTGAAAGGGGAGGCCAGGTTCTAGAAGGTCTTGTTTTTAAGTTTTAGTTCTTGATGTGTTAGCTGTATGGGCCAGATCAAAATTCAAAGAATATCTTTAAGCGTTTATTTTTTTCTACTCGGGTTTGGTTTTGCTACCTGGGCGTCGAGGATACCCTCCATTAAGTCAAATTTTCACTTTAATGAAGCTGAACTGGGGAATTTATTATTGGTGATGCCCATCAGCTCTTTGATTGGGTTACCCATTTCAGGCTGGTTAGTCTCCAAGTATAACAGTCGTATTCCATTGATCGTTTCATTTATTTGTATCGTATTATCCTTATACGGTATTGGAGTAGCTCAAACTTTAACGGAACTGGTATTGGGCGTTGCTATTTTTGCTTTTTGCACTAGAATAGCAAATATTGCAGTTAATACCATGTCATTGGCGCTTCAAAAAAAACAGGAAAAAAAAATCATTGGTTCTTTTCATGGCTTATGGAGCTTGGGAGGGCTTTTTGGAGCCTTATTTTCTACAATAATGGTAAGTAATTCAGTAACGATGAAGGATCATTTCCTGTATATCAGTATATTCAGTCTGGTGGTTGGTTTGATTGCATTTCCTTTTTTGATGAAAAATGATAAAACACAGGCAGGTAACAAATTAATCATAGGTAAGCCCGATAAGTATATCTTGTACCTGGGATTAATGGTGTTCTTTGGGGCCTTATGCGAGGGAGGAATGTTTGACTGGAGCGGTGTTTATTTTAAAGAGGTAGTCGGTGAGGAGGTTTTTACGCTGGGCTACCTGATTTTTATGACCTTTATGGCTATTTCTCGTTTCTTTTCTGATAAAATAGCGGAAGAAATAGGGATGAAAAAAACCTATTTAATTGGAGCCGGAATCGTAGCATTCGGAATGTTGCTGGTTATCGTTTTCCCCAGTTATTGGCCGGTGTTAATAGGGTTTTCATTGGTTGGTATTGGGGTAGCAGCAGTTTTTCCCATGACTTTTTCTTTGGCAGGTAATTCGAAAAAATATTCTCCGGGAATGGCTATTTCGATCATTTCAACCTATGGGATCATCGGTATGTTGATCGGACCTCCCTTGGTGGGATACCTGGCTCATTTAATAGGATTGAAATACGCTTTTATTCTCTTTATCTTCTGTGGATTGATGCTGATTCCGCTTTCAAGAAGTTTTTTTAACCTTGTAGAAAAAGATTCGTCCTAATTAACAACATATGTTTTGATATTAAAACTTCATTTTGATATATTTGAAAAGAAGACTTAGCGTATGGTGCGATTTTTTGGAATATTAATGTGCATTATTTTCATGTCTTGTGGTGGTGAAGAGGAACAAGTACAAATTATTCCAGTCAATCAATCGCCTGTTCCAGATCCAACAGAAGAAGAACCAGAACAAGCTTTTTCGGTGACGATTGATGAGAGTGATTTAGCCATACTTCCGGAAGATTCGGGAGGAGAACATATTGCAGTAGCACTGAAGGATACAGAAAGTCCATTTGGTTATTATATATACAAGCCTGAAGGATATTCAGCGGAAGGTCCTGAGTATCCACTATTGATTTTTTTACATGGCTGGAGTCCAAACCTGGGAAATGAACCTTTAGAAAATGTATTGAATGGAGGGCCTCCACGACTGATTGAAAGCAACAGCTGGAATCCAAAATTCCCTTTTCTGGTTGTTTCACCCCAATTGAAAACAAGGTATTGGCCCCCAGCAAGAATGCATTCTTTTATTGGGTATTTAAAAGAAAAATATCAGGTAAATTCAAACCGAATTTATTTGACAGGTTTGAGTTTAGGTGGCGGAGGTTGTTGGTATTATGCCGGTGAAGTTGAAGATAATTATGTCGCGGCAATGGTGCCTATCAGTGCTTCGGGAGCTCCTCATTTGGTGGAGAATCTGAGAAGAATCCCGATCTGGGCTTTTCATGGAGGCCTTGATAATACTGTTAATGCCTATGAAAACTTTGGGTCCGTTCCTTTAGTGGAAGCCATAAATTTAACCGAACCCAAGGTAAGAGCCAGGTTGACAGTTTATGCAAATGTTGGGCATAATGCCTGGTTTATGACCTATGATGGTACGGGAACAAATTATTCCAGTCAAACCTATGACGCTTTTGACATGGATATTTATGACTGGTTATTAGCCTATAAAAAAAGTGATCAAGAATAAGAAAGTACATGAATTATGAATAGAAGAGAATTAGTAAAAAAATCATTTGTAGTCTCTATGGGGCTTTCACTTTCACCAGGCATTCTGTTATCATTGGAAAGTTGCGCTGAACAAAGACCCACTAGCGATGTTCCTGTTTATTTGGATCAAGAACAGTTTGATCATATCTGGCAGATTGCGGAATTAGTGTTGCCTAAAACTGATTCTCCGGGAGCGAATGATGCCAAAGTGACGCCGTTTATCGATCAGTTATTCGGATTGTTTTTTGAAGATGAAGAGAAGACAGCCTATATGGATGGATTGAATTCTTTTATGCTCGGCTGTCAGGATGTTATGGGTGCCTCTTTTTTAAAATTGGATAATAATAAACAAGTAGAGTATCTGGAAATAGCGGATGATGACACAGCTGAAAACAGCTTTTTTAAATCGATAAAATGGATCATACTTTGGGCCTATTTTACGTCAGAACCTGGCATGAAAAGCATGAATTATGTACCCGTTCCCGGGCGGTTCAACGGCTGTATTAAAATTGATGGAAATGAAAAAAACCTGGTAGGAAACCGATAATTTGTCTTGAAATGAAAGAAAATAGTTTTGATGTTATAGTAATAGGATCGGGCATGTCGGGAGGATGGGCTGCCAAAGAATTCACTGAAAAAGGTATGAAAACCTTGGTGTTGGAAAGAGGACGAATGGTTGAACATATAAAGGATTATCCTACAACAAATATGGCGCCATGGGAATTTCCATTCAGGAAGCAACTGAGTAAGGAAACCAAAGAGGAATATCCCATTCAGAAAAATGTATATGCTTTTAACGAGTCAACAAAGGATTTTTGGGCCAGCGACAAAAAGCACCCCTATACCTATCCTGAAGATAAACCATTCAGATGGTTGAAAGGATTTCAAACCGGTGGGAAAAGCCTGCTTTGGTATCGACAGTCTTACCGATTGAGTGAAGTTGATTTTGAAGCTCATAAACAGGACGGACATGGTATTGACTGGCCGTTGAACTACAAAGATATAGAACCATGGTATGAATATGTTGAAGATTATATTGGTATCAGCGGAAAAAATGAAGGTTTAAGACAACTGCCGGACAGTAAATTTTTACCTCCCATGCAAATGAACTGTGTAGAGGAGGACTTAAGAGATTCAATCAAGGAAAACTTCGATGGTCGCGTTATGACCATTGGCAGGACAGCCCATTTAACGGTTCGTCACAATGAAAGAGGTCCTTGTCAGTATAGAAATATGTGTGAAACAGGCTGTCCTTTTAGTGGCTATTTTAGTAGTGTAAGTGTTACCTTACCTGCTGCGAAGGCTACTGGAAATATGACATTTAAGCCTAATTCGGTGGTGCATTCTATTATTTATGATGCAGAGCGCGGAATAGCATCAGGTGTAAAGGTAATCGATGCAGAAACAAAAGAGATTACGGAATATTATGCGAGGGTTGTTTTTTTATGTGCCTCAACCTTACCAAGTACTCAGATCATGCTCAATAGCAAATCTGAACATTTTCCAAACGGTATCGCCAATTCAAGTGGTATGCTTGGGCATCATCTTATGGATCATTTTATGGTTGGATTTAGTGCTAGAGTAGAGGGGTTTGAAGATGGATATTACGATGGTCATCGACCCAATGGAATTTATATTCCCAGATACCAGAATTTAGATAGGAAAGAAGAAGAATTTGCCCGGGGATTTGGTTTTCAAGGAGGAGCGAGCAGGCAAGGCTGGTCGAGAGGTAAAAATCAGAAAGGCTTCGGAGCTGATTTTAAAGAGTCACTCTCAAAGCCGGGTCCATGGTATATTCATTTAGGAGGATATGGTGAGTGCTTACCCTATTTTGATAATATGGTTGAATTACATCCTGAATTAAAAGATGAATGGGGAATGCCTATTTTACATATCAGCTGTGAATTGAAAGAGAATGAGCATAAAATCATGAAGACAATGGTCAAACATGGAAAAGAAATGCTCGAACAGGCCGGTTATAAAGATGTGAATAATGAACCTACTGACACCTATGTTTTTGGAGAAGGTATCCATGAAATGGGCACTGCCCGCATGGGAAAAGACCCTAAAACATCGGTTTTAAATGAGTGGAATGCCTGTCATGATGTACCTAATTTATTTGTGACAGATGGTTCTTTTATGACCTCAGCTGGTTGTCAGAATCCATCACTAACCTATATGGCATTTACTGCCAGAGCAGCCAATTACGCTGTTGAACAAATGGAGAAAGGGATTTTATAAAAGAATTTAGAATATTTTTTTGCGTATATTTAGGAAACTAAACATTCAAATTCCCCCATGCGTTTTACATTGATTCTAATCGCTTTGCTTTTTTCCGGACCGATATTGTTCGGACAGGCTTCTGAAGAAGCCATGAAAAAAGCCAATAATCCATTGGCCGACATGACGGCTTTAAATTTTCATAATTATTATGTTCCGAAACTTACAGATGCCCCTGACGATGCCTATATGAACAATGCATGGATTCGATTTGCGAAGCCTTTTTCTGATGGGAAACTCTTATTAAGGATATCTGCTCCAATTAACACTATTGGTTTACCCGATGCTACGGGGACGGTTAATTCCACAAATGGTTTGGGGGATATCAATGCTTTTTTATCCTATAATTTTGTTTCAGAACCCACAAAAACAATGGGTATAGGTCCGTTGCTTGTGGCACCAACCGCAACAGAAACCGAATTGGGATCTGGTAAATGGCAAGGAGGATTCGCCTTTGTGGCTTTTATTGCGAATTCCCCAACGTTTCAGTTTGGAGGCCTTATTACCTGGCAAGCTTCGTTTGCAGGAGATAGTGATCGAGAAGACACAAGTTTGGCAGCTGTTCAACCTTTTTATTTTTGGCAACTCGGCAAAGGTGTGTATCTAAGAGGTGCGCCAATATGGGTGTTTGATTTAAAAAACAATACGTTTCAAGTACCTTTTGCCCTGGGTATCGGAAAGGTGGTGAAGGTGAATAATACTGTTTTTAATCTTTTTGTAGAGCCGCAATATGCATTGCTTCATAAAGGAACACAGCCACAGGTACAGATATTTACCGGTATCAATTTGCAGTTTATGAAACCTGCTGAATAATGGCGGTAGATTCGGCCCCTTTTTAAATTAAAATACGTATCGAATATGAAAACCAAATCCACAAAATCAAGACGAAATTTTTTAAAGAAAACAAGCCTCATAGGTACTGGGATAGGGATGTTGCCACTGATGAGCTATGCTAACAATCCAGCGGTATTACCTCCGGATAATATGTATTTAATAGGACCCAGAGAAGGATATTCACCCCAGGTTGGTACCCTGTTATCTACGATGACCATGATGCGTGCCTGGCTCGTTCGTTCTGTAAAAGATTTGAGCATAGAAGAACTGGATTTTCAAATTGATGATAAATCGAACTCAATAGGAGCCATGCTACTGCACCTGGCTGCAACCGAAAGGTATTATCAATTGAATACGTTTAACGATATGAAATGGGGTAGCTGGAGTGATGAGATCAAAAAGGAATGGGATGTTCCAATGAATTTGGGAGAGAAAGGAAGGCAAGAGATCCAAGGGAACAGTATTGACTATTATCTGAATAAGTTGGCTGAGGTCAGGGCTGAAACAGAAAAGGAGTTTGCCAAAAGAGATGATGAATGGGTCATGAAATCAGAACCATTTTTTGGGGACCTTCCTACCAATAATTACTGTAAATGGTTCCATGTTTGTGAGCATGAATCAAACCACCGAGGACAGATAAAATTCATCATGAAACGGATGCCTGCAGCTTAATTTTTATAGTACAGGTTTTCGGTTGTCGTTATAAATTTAACAGCGCCTTTTAACAATTCTATATCTAAACGATCGTATTTTTGAATTACTTCCCCATCCAGTTGAAGCAATCTTGGTTCTTCAAAGGTGATGACTGCTTTGTCTGTTTGAATCACGGAACTGGTTTGAGAATCGTGGAATTCTTCATGAAGTACTGCCAAGCCAGCGGCAAGTAGTGAGGATGTGTCTACTTTTTCAATGAGTACAATTTCGAAAAGACCATCCATGGGATTCCCAATGATATTTAAGGGCACTCCGGTCCCATATTTCCTGGCATTGCATATGGCTGTCATCAAAACCATGGATTTTTTGGACTCACCATTTGCCTCCACGGTTACGTTGAAATGTTTTAGGCGTGTCATTTCTTCTAAAAAATACTTCGCATATGTGATCATTCCCCTGTTTTTATCCTTTTCATAGGAGTCAACGATACTGGCATTAATACCAACATCTCCAATATGCAGTGTATAATGTTCTCCATTGATCAAAATCATATCCAGACCTCCTACAATATCTGATAGTATAATATCCTTTAAAGCCTCAATTGGTTTCAAATTAACATACAATTCAGTTGCCATTCCATTTGCAGATCCTAATGGGATAATTCCCATAGGATAATCAGTTCCCAATAATAAGGTAGCAACAAATAAAGTGGTGCCATCACCACCAACCGAGGCAATTTTATCAGGCTTGATCTTGTCAATGACTTTAAGAGCCTCTTCTTTGTCATTTTTTCCAGTCGTTTTAAAAACCGTATAAGATATTCCATATTTGTCGCAAAGCAATTTGGCTTCTTTTAAAAATGGTTCTTTGTTTACTCCTCCTGAAATTGGGTTAACGATAAAAAGAAGTTTCATAATTGTTGTTTTGTGGTTAGAATTTCGTCATGTTTATAATAGTATGCAGTTACTCCGGTCGCTTCAATTCGCTTCCATTGATCTAATTGCTTTTTCGATCGCTTTGTTTTTGTTTGTCGAATATACACTTTTTCAATCCTGTCTTTGTATACCTTGATAATGTCGTAATAGATATCCATGTCAGATTGGGTATCATCACCAATTAAAATGACTTTTTTATTGCTGGAATGATCTAAGATATTACATATATTATCAAATTTAAAACTTGCATTCTTTTTTTCAAAGAGCAGCTGTGATGCATTTAAAAATGGGGTGAGAAATAAAGGACCCAATGGTAATTCATTATGTAGAAGAAAACCAGAAATTAAATAGAATAAGTTATTCTCACTTTTTGAGACGTAAAAAAAATCGGCATTCTCTCCAAAACTTTCATATAACTGCTGGGTGTATGAAATCACCTGCCTTTTAGCGGCCGTTTTGAAAAGTGTGGTAATTAGTCTTTTTATTTTTGTCTTGGTAAAGGACCTCATGATCGTATCATCAATATCAGAAATGACCAAGGGACCAGATTGCTTCTGTTCAAAAACAACAGGGTACTCCTGATACTTTTGAATTTCATGATCCTTATCATCAAATAATTGAATTTTTGAAGTGTCATTTACTTCAGTGCTGATACTGAAGTCACCGTATTTATTCGTTTTACTATTGATTTTTTTGTTGTTGATCCTGATGATCACGTCTCTGTTAGCATAGGTCTTCTTAAAATAGCTTTCTGGAATTGAGGTTTTATTTTTGATGCTAAAACCTTTCTTTTCGATTCCTTTCATCGAAAGAATCACCCCAGAAATAAGTATGAATCTGGAGTTCTTAATCACCGATAAATGCCATAGTAGCGTCATTGTTTAAGAAAATGATGAAGGGTTTATCCAGTTCGGACTCGTATTCTGATCCGGACTGTTTCTTTGTTTCAAGTAGTTTTGACGCGCCTCTTTGATGTGATGAAGTTGATCGATCACTTTAAAATCGCCACTTTTTTCAATGTTATCCAGATCAGCTAGAAAATTTTTGCTGCCATAATTTCTGGCTAAATTATCTATTGTAGGTTCTGAAAGTTCTAAGTGATCTATCCATTCATAAAGAGCGGTCAGGCTTACGGCGTTGTTTTTATCTGATACTTTTGAAAGGAATAGCTTAAAAAAATAGGTTTCCGATATCAGATAGGCAGCTTTTTTTCTTCTCCATTGATTGAGCAGCCCTTTTTTGAACAAAAGCCATCGTAGGAATTTATAGATACTTAGGAGAAGAATCAAGGCTATAAAAAGGTAGGTCAAAAATTGTTTAAGAGACAGTCCAAAAATAGTTTGAGCAACTTTTTCACTGTCATTTTCCTGACTGCTTGTTTGTGCAATCTGAAGAGAGTCCCGAACAGATTCGAGCATACCAAGATCCGGATTTGGAAGTACATCAATTGTTCGTGCTGCCAAGGTCCTTTTAAAAAGCTTGTTTTGCCTTGGATTCCACCAGGTGATCGCAATTTCAGGAAGCGTGACCGGGCCTTCTTTTTCGAATAAATACCTGACACCTTCCGATCTGGAGGCGCTGATGGAAGTTTTAGTCTTTTCACTTTTTATTTCCGCACGTGTAGGGTATAAGCTGATATTTTCAATACTGTCCCAGTGTATAGGTGGAATCAATTCAGAAACTGTTCGATAGGCGTTTCGATAGATACGCCTTTGAATCACATCCCCTACTTTTACGTTGTTTAAGTCACCTTGCCATGATTCCTGCACCGTTACTCCTGTTGAAACCAACCATTGGTCACTTTTATAATTGTTAGGGACAGGTTTTACAGTTATTTTTCTGGGGTTTGTTTTAATGGTCCTCCGAACCCCCTTACTATCTCCTTCATTTGGAGTTTCTACATTGAGTTCTAAAGAAGGAAACTCAAGGTCCTGATTGTCGTAAGGAAAAACATTATAAATGGCCACTACGCCCGAATAATTTTTCCCATTTACTCTCTTACTGCTGGCCACAGATCTGAAATAGACAGAAAAGGCACCATTTACTTTTATATTTCCAAAGTTAACACCCTTTGTAAACCAGGTTGAGGTATAAATACCAATGCTCACTTCAACAGGTTCACCCACATATACCTTACTTCGATCAAACGTAACTTCACTATACAGATGACCCTGACCAAAACCATTGGCCGTAGATACCAATAAGAGTAAACAAATAATGATATTCCGGTGTATTTTTACCATGTTGTACTTTGCGGATTTGCCTTGATGTTTTTTTGTTTGACCTGATGCTTAAACTTTCTTTTCAAAAATAGAGAAGGGTCATCATCTACTTTACGCATTAAAACTTTTTGAGAGCTTTCGCTTTTTCCTGATTCAAAATCTGGAGGAACTTCTTCCATTTCTTTCCCAGTCCGAGTATCTGTTCCAACAGTTTCTTCTTTTCTTTCCTGTTGCATGTCTTCTTTTGTTGCTTCCTGTCCACCACCACCTAAATCTTCCTGATCCTTGTTTTGTATATTTTTAGCAGTTTGTTCTTTCGGAGCCTCCGTTGCTTCTTCAGCCTTGGCCGGACTAGTGCCTTCAAGAACTTGTTGAACTAATTCCTGATTATTTTTTGCTGCTTTAAAATCAGGATCAATTGCTGTAGCCTTACCAAATGCCATTGCCGCTGCTGCCAAATCCCCATTCTTATAATAGGCCAATCCCAAATTATAGGCCCCTTGGGCCGTTGTGTCTTGTTCAAATGCATGAATAGCTTTGGCATAATCACCAGCCTTATACCAAGCAACTCCCTGATGCATCGGATCGGAGAAAAGAGTACCTGCCTGTTCATACTCCTCTTTATCAAAATGCTTTTGAGCCTGATAGTCTTTGGTTTCCCAGAGATCGATAAATTTGGACTTTTCGCTGCAAGAACTCAATGTCATCATGATAAACAAGCTGTAAATGACCCATCCTTTTCTGAACCAAACTAAAACTATAAGCGCAAAAGGGATGATCAGCCAAAAACCATCATCTTTCCAATTGTCTTCTTTTTCTTCAGCATCCTCTTTAAATTCTAAACTATCGGATATGTTATTTGCAAGTAATTCAACATCACTTTTATCCAAGGTCAAGGGTGAAATAGTCACTTTTTCCAAGGAAGCCAGTTTTGTTAAGATGTCCTGATTTAAGGAGGATTTTATGTTTTCACCGTTCTTGTTTTTTAGGAATTGATTTTTTCTTTTACCAGGAATATTGGCACCTGCCAGGGTATTCATTGGCACAATCGTCATCTGATTATTTGTGTTGATCACAAAATTTTGAATCTGGACAAAAGAATCTTCAGAAAAATCATCAGATATTAATAAGACATTCCCTGGTGCGTTGGTGCTGCTTGTTAGGGTATCTGCAAGAATAAGGGCACTTTCTAAATTGCTGCCTGGGAACGGTATCACATTTGGAGATAAGGTCTTGATATGACTTTTGATGATGGTATAATCTCTTGTTAGCGGCACAATGGTATGTGAGCTACCAGCGAACCCTATCAAAGCAGTCAGTGCTCCAGGATTCGCATCCAGTAAATCTTCAATTTTAAATTTTGCCCTTTCCAATCTCGTCGGTTGAATATCTGTAGCCATCATACTTTGAGATAGATCTAACAAAATAACAAGGGGAGTTTCCAGTATTTTTTCAGGTTCCTGAATTTTTCGCCAACTGGGTCCGGCAAGTCCGATAATTGCAATTGAAATACAGGTAAAAAATGCCAAATGCATCCATTTCTTTCTATTTTCACTGCCTTTTTTAATCATGAACTGTCTTAAATGTGGAGCTATCACATCTTGCCACCTGACATTCTCACGGAGTCCTGTTAAAGCTATCATTATAACCAGCAGGGCAGGAGCTAAGAACCAAAGTAAATGGGGTCGGAGGAAATGAAAATCCTGCCAATTGATATGTAGCCAGGCGTCATCCATTGTTTCGATAATTGAATAATGAGTAAATCCCTCGGATGAGCGACAGCAGCAGGACCAGTGCTATTGCCATCCCTAAAGGATAATAATATAACAGCGTTGTCGGCTTAAATGTTTCCTCTTCGTATTCGATAGGTTCCAGACTATCTAGTTCATCATAAATTTCACCCAGCTGATCAGAATCAATCGCTCTGAAATAACGCGCATCAGTTACTTCTGAAATGGTTTTTAGCGTCTCTTCATCAAGATCAGAACCTCCGTTTTCCGGGTCGCCGATACCAATAGTATAAATATGGACACTGTCTTTTTTAGCTAAATCTGCGGCGTCAAGGGGTAGGATTTCAGTACCTGAATCAACTCCGTCAGTCAGAACAAGCATGACCTTTGTCTTAATCGTGTCCTGATCGAACATGTGGATCCCTTTAACAATTGCCTTGCCAATATTGGTCATCTGTCCGGCCATGCCCACATCAGCTTCGTCTAAAAGTTGTTCGACTGTTTTAAGATCGGAGGTGAAAGGGGCCTGAATATAAGCACTGGACCCAAAAAAGATCAAGCCCATTCTGTCACCGGTACGTTTTTCAATAAAATCATGCATGACATTTTTAACCGCCTCCCATCGAGTGGCACGTTTGCCATCAATCAGCCAATCTGAATTCGCCATACTAAAAGATATGTCGGCCACGATCAGGAAATTTCGGGAAGTTTTTATTTTAAGTTCAGGCTCTCCTACCAATCTTGGTGAAGAAAGGGCCATCAGCAACAGTACCCATATGATGAACATCAAAAAAGAAACGAACCTGTTTTTTTTGTTGATCATGGCGGCATTTCTGGGTTTTACGCCAGTGATCGATGTTGCTCGTTGCAGATTTGGTACCTGAAGTGATGCACTTTTGATTCTAAATGGAGGTGCCAGCCAATAGATGAATAAAGGTAAGAGGACCAGAAGGAAAACCCATGGATACGCTATTTCAAAATTATCAGGCATGTTTTTGTATCCAGTTTTTTGAGACTATATGAAAAGAGGCCAGATCGACTTCTGTTGCCTGAGCACCTTTATAAATAGAATTATTGATTGTCATTTCAAAAGGAGCGAATGAATTGCCTTTTATTTTTGAATCAAGAAACAGGAGCCATTCCTTACCGTATAAATTGGCAACAGCCTGTCTTCCATAAGTTTGTATGGCTACTATTTTTAATATGGCTAAAACGCCGCTAAGTTGCTGATGTTCGTTGGCTTCATTCAGTCCATTCTTTAACTGATTCAATTTTTTTAAAGCCTCCCTTCTGTAGGTGTTTGCCCTGTATTTTTTAATCTGTCGAACTGCAAAAAACAAAACAGAAACTAGCATGAAGGCTCCTAAAATATACCAGCCAGGAGTGTTAAAAGAAAACTTGACGGGGTCGGCTTCCATAATAGGACCAAGCTGCTTCATCTCCTCAGCAAGTTCCTGTGCCTGTACGTCTTGGTGCCCTTTTAAAAAATTAATGATATGTAAACGAACAAGCATCAAACCCTTTTAAACAACTGTTTTAATTGAACATCTGTTTCATTGATAGTGTCGACAGACAATACGGGTATACCGTGTTTCTTCATTTCTTCTTTGAACTTTTCAAATTGATCATCAAATTCAGTTTTAAAATCCTGTCTTATTTTTTGGTCGTGACCATCAATTGATAATTGCTTTCCCTGAGCCCCGGCAATAAATTTCTTGTCAGGAATATTCTGTTCCATAGGATCAAATACTTTGGCCAAGATCACATCGTTATGTTGGGAAATTCTTGTAATAAATTTGACAACTTCAGGTCTGTATCTGTGAAAGTCACTGATTAAAACGATCAAAAAATCATGAGTCACAATATTTTTAATCTTGTTCAGGGTTTCTGACAGAGCACTTTCAAATTCAACGGGTGTCGACTCTTTTAATTCTCTGTTTCTTGTTACAATTTTTTCAAGAAAACGCAGAATGTTCTTTCTGTCTCTTTTAGGGTAAATGATATCAATTCCATTATCGGCAAAAACGATACCGCCCACACGGTCGCCTTCTTTTAAAACCTTAAATGCAGCCAAGGCGGCGAGTTCTGCTGCAACAACAGATTTGGTTTTGTTTTTTGACCCGAAAAACATCGACTTTGATTGGTCAACTACAATTAAGGCCGGTTTTTCTTTTTCTTCACTGAAAACCCTTGAATGGGTTTTTTGGGTCCTCGCCGTTACTTTCCAGTCAATATTGCGTATATCATCTCCGGGTACATAGTTTCTAACTTCCTCAAAATCCAGTCCTCTTCCTCTTAGTTTGGAAGCATGTTTACCTCCAAGAATGCTTCTTACTTTTTGTTTACTGGCCAAAAAACTGAAACCTCGGGAAAGATGCTCCATTTTTAATAGTTCGTTGAGAGAAATAAAAATTTTCTTTGGATATTTATCGGAATCACTCATCTGCTTAGGCGATTACAGCTACTTGTTGTAAAATTTCATCAATTACCTGATCGGCCGTAATTCCATCTGCATTGGCTTCATAGCTCAATATCAACCTGTGTCGAAGGCAATCATGAACTACCGCTCGGATATTATCTGGGCTCACGAAATCTTTGCCATTCATCCAGGCATGTGTTCTGCAGGATCTGTCAATTGCAATACTACCTCTTGGGCTGGCGCCAAAATCGATCCAGCCATCAATTTTTTCACTGTATTTTTCTGGATAACGTGTGGCAGAAATAATATCAACAATGTATTTTTCCATATCCTCTGAGATATGAATCTTGTCTATTTCTTCTCTGGCTTCAAATATTATTTTTGGAGATAATTTGCTCTCATCTGCTGATTTCTTCGTTTGCTCTATTCTGTTGAGACGTAGTATTTTTAATTCTGATTCATCATCAGGATAGTCGATGTTTACATGCATTAGAAAGCGATCCATTTGCGCTTCCGGCAGGGGGTAGGTTCCTTCTTGCTCTACTGGGTTCTGAGTAGCCATTACCATAAATAGAGGATCCATTTTGTAGGTTTTTCCGGCAACTGAAACTTGTCGCTCTTCCATGGCTTCTAAAAGCGCCGATTGCACTTTTGCGGGAGATCTGTTAATTTCATCAGCAAGAATAAGGTTGCTGAATATGGGGCCTTTCTGAAATATAAATTTTTCCTTGGACTCGGGTTGATATATTTCCGTTCCTGTAATGTCTGATGGCAAAAGATCCGGTGTAAACTGAATTCTGCTCAAACCGCAATCCAGTTCCTTTGCGAGGGACTTAATTGCCCTGGTCTTGGCCAAACCGGGAAGACCTTCCAGTAGCATATTTCCATTGGCCAAAAGCACAAGTATGAGTCTTTCAATTAAATTGCTTTGTCCAATAATTGAAAGTGACATTCTTTTTTTTAAATGTAAAATTGATTCATGTGGGGTCATAAATAACGACTTTGTTAGAAAAATAATGATTGTTGATTAACTAGATTTAAAGATACGGAAATCACCAGCGAAATTGAATTGATTTTTTAGCCATCTATATAATTTTAAGAAAAAAAATAAAAAACTCTTAAAAAAAGCTATTTGACATTAAATATAGTATCTTTGCATCAAATTTATAAATTATTTACAATGAATACAGGTAGAGTAAAATTCTTCAATGACGCTAAAGGATTCGGTTTCATAAGCGAGGAAGGAACAGGTAAAGAACATTTTGTACACGTTTCAGGACTTGTAGACGAAATTCGTGAAAATGACGAAGTAGAGTTTGAACTAGAACAAGGTAAAAAAGGATTAAATGCAGTTAACGTAAGAGTTATCTCATAATACAACAACTTTTTGAACTTTAAAGGCCCGTCTAGTTGACGGGCCTTTTTTTATGCGTTATAGTTTGTATCTAATTTTGGTTTGTCTTAATTTGTACCTTCTTTAAGTATGAAAAAGGAACGAATGTTATTTTATCCGCTGTTTTTTATCTTTTTTGGAATTTCCTGCATGAGCGATGATGTGGAGATGAATTCAGGAGATGATAAGGAGCCTCCTATGATTGAAATTCCTGAGAAGGATCCACTTTTTTATTATGGTGCTGATTTGTCTTATGTAAATGAAATGCTCGCTTGCGGAGCCAGCTATAAAAATGCAGATAACATTTCTAAAGATCCGTATACAATCTTCAGTGAAGCTGGGAGTAATTTAGTTCGTGTGCGATTATGGCATGATCCGGACTGGACTGAATATTCGAATCTTGCAGATGTCAAGAAAACAATTCTCAGGGCAAAAGAAGAAGGCATGCAGGTGTTGTTGGATTTTCACTATTCTGACACCTGGACCGATCCTTCTAAACAAAAAATTCCCGCAGCCTGGGAAGCCTATGTGAATGATCAGGAGAAGCTGGGCTCATTGCTTTATGAGTATACCTATGATACCTTACTTGAACTTGAAAATGAGGATCTTTTACCTCATATCGTGCAGGTGGGAAATGAAATAAACCCCATGATACTTCAAGGAGAAGAATTGGTTTGGCCAATCGATTGGCAAAGGAATTCGTTTTTATTGAATAAAGGAATCAAGGCAGTTAGAGATATTTCAAAAGAACTGGATCAAGAAATTGGGATCATGTTGCATATCGCTCAGCCAGAGAATGCTTTGTGGTGGTTTAAAGAAGCCACAGCAAATGATGTAACAGATTTTGATTGGATAGGACTGTCTTATTATCCGAATTGGTCAAGCTATGACCTGGAAAATGTAGGAGATCCAATGAAAGTCTTAATTGAAACCTATAAAAAACGTTTGATGATCGTTGAAACAGCCTATCCGTTTACGATGGATAATGCTGATGGAGCGAATAATATATTGGGGCAAGAAGCATTAGTTGAAGGCTTTTCAGCCAGCCAACAAGGACAATTGGATTATCTGAACCGGCTTAAAGAAATAATTGTGGAAGCAGGTGGAGAGGGATTGGTTTATTGGGAGCCGGCATGGGTATCTACAGGTTGCAAAACCTTGTGGGGACGGGGCTCGCATTGGGACAATGCCACATTGTTTGACCATCAGAACAGAGCCACCTTAGGAATGGATTTTTTCAAACATTGAATTCATGAAATAGCTGTATATTAACCTTATAAAATACAGCTTATGAGA